>DASUIJ010000408.1:0-26229 GCA_036279815.1 Phenylobacterium sp.
ATACGCATCGCCATCGGCATTAAGGAAGCCGGTGAGAATGTCTTCGGCATCACCCGCCGGCCGGCCGTTCGCAAACGGCACGAAGATCACCTTGTAGCCGCTGGACGGCTTGCGGTTCCAGGAGCCGTGCTGGCCGACGAAGGCGCCGCCGCGATAGGCCTGCGGGAACAGGTCGGCCTTGTAGAAGGTCAGCCCCAGCGAGGCCGTATGCGGACCCAGAGCGTAGTCCGGGGCGATGGCCTTGGCGACCAGGTCCGGGCGCTGCGGCTTGACCCGTGCATCGACGTTCTGGCCGAAGTAGCTGTAGGGCCAGCCGTAGAAGGCCCCGTCCTTGACGCTTGTCATGTAGTCCGGGACGAGGTCCGGGCCCAGTTCGTCGCGCTCGTTGGAGGCGGTCCACAGGGCTCCGGTGACCGGTTCGAAGTCCATGCCGTTGGGATTGCGGATGCCCGAAGCGAAGGTGCGGCCGGGTCCGGCGGGCAGGGTGAACTCCATGATCTGCGCCCGACCCTTCTCGACCTCCATGCCGTTCTCGCCGACGTTCGAGTTGGAGCCGACGGTGGCGTAGAGCTTGGTCCCGTCGGGGCTGGCGATGATGTTCTTGGTCCAGTGGTGATTGATCGGCAGGCCGGGCAGGTCGAACACCTTGTCGCCGGAGCCCTGGGCCTGGGTCTGGCCGTCGGCGTAGGGGAACCGGACAATGGCGTTGTCGGCGGCCACGTAGAGCGTGTCGCCCACCAGGGCCATGCCGAACGGCCGCTTCACGCCCTGGGCGAAGATCGTCTTCATCTCGGCCACGCCGTCGCCGTCGGCGTCGCGCAGCAGGATGATCTGGTTGGGGCTCTTCTTGGCCGCCCCGGCGTTCTTCATGATGATCTTTTCGGCGAAGCCGCGCAGGCCCTTGGGCTTGCCGGGCTCCGACGCCGATTCCGCCGCCAGCACGTCGCCGTTGGGCAGCACGTAGAGCCAGCGCGGATGGTCCAGGCCTTCCGCGAACCGGGTGACGACGAACCCCGCCGGCGCCGTCGGCTGCTCGCCGGCGGCCCAGCGCGAAACCTTGGCGATGGCGACCTGGGGCAGCAGGCTCTTCTGCGGGGCGGGCAGGGGCGGATTGGGTCCGAAGCCGACCAGGGGATTTGGCGAGCCCTGCTGGCCGCAGGCGGAAAGGGTGAGAGCGGCGAGGCCCGACACTATGAATTGCGGTCGCACGGCGGCCTCCCTGGTGAGTCTCGAGCTTCGATAATGCACGATAAGGTCGCGCGGTTCAGTCGTCTTCAGTTCGGTGGCGGCGCAACGTCGTGGGGATCGGGGGCGGATACGAGGCGCCGCCCGGCAAGATTGACGCCGGCGTCACCTGGGCGGAATGTCGCGCGGCCAAGCTGGACCATAGCGATCCAGCGCACTTCGGGGGAAGCAAATGAGCGTTGAATTGACGATGCTGGCCTATTCGGCCGCACTTCTGCTTGTACTGGTGCTGATCCAGGCCACGGTCGGGGTCCGGTCGATGGGTCTCGTTCCCATGGCCAATTCGCGGGACGGACTGCCGCCGGCCCAAGGGTTCCACGCCCGTGTCGGCCGCTGCGTGGACAACCATCGCGAAGGCCTGACGATCTTCGCGCCGCTGGTCCTCATCGCCGCCCTGACCCATGTGTCCAGCGGAACCACGGTGCTGGGAGCCCAACTGTTCTTCTACGCCCGCGTCGTCCACGCGGTGCTCTATCTGACCGGAGCGCCGATGGTCAGGCCGCTGGCCTGGGCCGTCGGGATCGTCGGCACGGTCATGATCTTCGCCGCCCTGGTGGGCTGGGCCTAGAACCGGGTGGCGGCTCTCCGGCCTTGGCCCCGCGAGAGCGGGACGGGCGCGGGGAGCCGCCGACCGAGCGGCCCTTAGCCGTTGACGGCGTCCTTCAGGCTCTTGGCCGGTTGGAACACGACCTTCTTGGAAGCAGCGATCTGGATCGCGGCGCCCGTGGAGGGGTTGCGGCCGGTGCGGGCCGGCTTGGACTGGACCTTGAACTTGCCGAAACCGGGGACGGAGACCTCGTCGCCCTTCTTGGCCGCACCGCTGATCGCCGCGAACACCGCGTCGACGATGGCCTTGGCCTGAGCCTTGGTCAGCTTCGAATCGGAGGCCGCAACCTGGTCGATGAGTTCGGAGATGGTCATAGAACGCCTTTCGTAAGGGAATCGAAGCCGCGACCCTGCCAAGCCCTGCGACCGATGTCACGTGTGTGACCCCCTCCAAAACGCCTTCTGGGCCGGTAATTTGGCCTTCAGAGCGAAAAAGTTCCCTTTAAGGGCCCCCGAGGGGCCGAACGCAGCCTCTCGCCCCGCATCGGAGGGCTCGCCGGGGATGGGCGACGGCCCGGATTCAGATGTCGAAATGGGGCCTCGGGGCCCCTGATTCCCGGGGGGCGGCCCCGCGAAACGGGGGGTGGACCGATTGGGCTGATGCTCACGATTGAGGGGTGAATTTCACCCACGGACGCGGCGCCCGCGACATGGCGTTCGGACTGCAGGCGCGATGGGCAGGGTGGCGGGAAATTTGCCTAACTCTTCCTAATTTGAAGATGATGACGCAATCAGGGGTCAATATATTAGGAATTAAAGGTGTAACGTGTGCGGCCTATCGAATTGATCTTCATTGGTGAAGTTGGAAGAGCCTATGCCGCTCGATAAAGCCTCTGATCAGGCCGTGACGGTTGAGACTTTGATCATCGGCGCAGGTCCAGCCGGGCTGACCGCAGCTTACACCCTCGCCAAGGCGGGACATGATGTCCTGGTCCTGGAGCAGGACCCGACCTATGTCGGGGGTATCAGCCGGACCGTCCACTACAAAGGCTTCCTGTTCGACATCGGTGGGCATCGCTTCTTTTCGAAGGCCAGGGAAGTCGTTGAGTTGTGGGATGAGATACTTCCCGACGATTTTATCGAACGGCCACGGCTATCCCGGATATTCTATGGCGGGAAGTTCTACGCCTACCCGCTGAAGGCCTTCGAAGCCCTGGCGAACCTGGGAATATTCGAGAGCGCCTTGTGCATGGCCTCGTTCGGCTGGGCCAAGCTGTTTCCGGTGAAGAACCCCAGGACGTTCCACCAGTGGGTGCGAAACCAGTTCGGCGAGCGGCTGTTCTCGATTTTCTTCAAGACCTACACCGAGAAGGTCTGGGGAATGTCCTGCGACGAGATTTCGGCCGACTGGGCCGCCCAGAGGATCAAGGGCCTGGACCTGGCCTCGGCGATCATCGACGCGCTGAAGCGTTCCCTGGGGATCCGCGGAAAGTCCGATCCCGCGGCCAAGACCCTGATCGAGTCGTTCCGCTATCCGCGGCGCGGTCCCGGGATGATGTGGGAAGCCTGCGTCGAGCGGCTTCGCGGGCTCGGCGGGCGGGTGGCCATGGACCGCAAGGTTACGGCGCTGGCCTGGGATGAGGCGAACTCCACCTGGATCGTGCAGGCCGCCGGCGTCGACGGGGTCGCCGAGACCCACAGGGCCCGCAACCTGGTCTCGTCCGCCCCCATGCGCGAGCTCGCCGACGCCATCTCTCCGCCGGCCGCCAGCCTGGGCCGCGCCCACGACCTGAAATACCGCGACTTCCTCACAGTGGTGCTGATCGGGCGCTCCAGCGTCGAGTTGCCGGACAACTGGGTCTATATCCACGATCCGGCGGTGACGGTCGGGCGGGTCCAGAATTTCCGCTCCTGGTCGCCGGAGATGATCCCCGACGGGGTCTCCACCTGCCTCGGCCTGGAATATTTCTGCTTCGAGGGCGACGGGCTCTGGGCGGCGGACGACGCCGACCTGATCGAGCTGGCCAAGCGCGAGATCGACGTCGTCGGCCTGATGCGGTCCGGCGACGTGGTCGACGCCTGCGTCGTCCGCCAGCCGAAGGCCTATCCCGTCTACGACGAGTCCTATCGTGACAATGTCGCCGCCGTTCGCGAAGAGTATGAGCGTCTGTATCCGAACCTGCACCTCGTCGGCCGAAACGGCATGCACAAGTACAACAATCAGGATCACGCCATGATGACCGGGATGCTCACCGCGGCGAACATCCTTGCCGGATCGCGCGTCTACGACACCTGGGAGGTCAACGAGGACGCCGAATACGGTGAAGCGGGGCTCTCCGGAGCCCGCGAAGCGCTGTCGAGCACGCGCCTCGTGCCTCAGCGCGCCGCCTAGCCGGGACGAGCGGCCATGGCGGCGCACCAGACCTCGATCCGATCCGGCCACGCGCCGGGCCGCTTCCGTGCGCTGATCCGGGCGGTGGCCGGCGAGTTCCCGAAGTATCTGATCGTCAGCGCGGTCGCCCTGGCGGTCGACACCGGCCTGCTGATCGGCCTGACCGAGCTCGGGCGGATCAACTACCTGACGTCGGCGACGATCGGGTTCCTCGCGGGCATGGTCGTGAGCTATCTGCTCAGCATCCGGTTCGTCTTCCGGGAGCGTCGACTGGAGTCGCGCAGGGTCGAGTTCCTGACCTTCCTGGCCATCGGCCTCGTGGGCCTGGGCGTGAGCATCGCGATCATGAAGGTTTCGGTCGAACACTTCGGCATCGGCTACGCCCTGGCGAAGGTTCCCGCCGCCGGCGGCAGCTTCGGCTTTGGGTTCCTGATCCGCCGGATCATGCTCTTCACGGCCCGCCACGGTGTTGGCGGGATATGACCGCCACGGCGGCGCGGGACGGCGGATCGTCGGTCGCCGTCCGGACTTTCCAGGTTGCGAGCATCATCGGCCTGTGGCTGTTGATGCGGCCCTATGCCGGCATCGTTCATGACGCGCGGATCTATGTGGGCCGGGCCATGGCCGACCTGCATCCGGCCACCATCGGCGCCGAGCTGGCGTTTGTCCGCGACGGCCAGTCGGGGTTCAGCCTGTTTCCGAGGGCGCTGACGGCGGCGGTCGGGTCGATCGGACCGGGACCGGCGGCCCTTTGCGTCACCGTCCTGGGCCTGGCGGTCTGGCTGGGCGCCGCGGCGTTCATGCTGTCGCGCCTGTACCGGGGCGCGAGCCTGTGGGCCTCGCTGGTCTGCCTGGCCGCGCTCCCGGCCGCCTATGGCAGCCATGAGGTCTTCAGCTGGGCGGAGCCGTTCGCGACGCCGCGCATCTTCGCCGAAGCCGCCTCCCTGGCGGCCCTGGGGCTGCTCATCGACGGGCGCCGGTTCTGGGCCCTCCTGGCCCTGGCGGCCGGTGTCGCCGTCCATCCGCTGATGACATTGCCCACCCTCGCGGCGGGCCTGGCCTATCTTGGCGTCTCCGACCGCCGCTGGCGGGTCTTCGCCCTGGCCTGTGTCGGCCTCGGACTGGCCGCCGCAGCCGTCGCCGCATTGGCCGGCCTGCCGCTCCTCAGCCGGCTGACCCAGGTCATCGACGCGCAGTGGCTCGCGATCCTCGAAGCCCGGACGCCCTATCTTTTCCCAAACCTGTGGACCGGCGGGAGCTGGGCGCTTCTGGCCTGCCAGGCCACGACCCTGGCCCTGGCCTACGGCGGCGCGTCGGATCGCCAGCGCGCCCTGATCGTCGCCACGTCCCTGACCTGCGCCGCCGCCATCCTGGCGACCGCCATCGTCCCCACATTGCTCGTCATCCAGTTGCAGCTGTGGCGGGCCCAATGGCTGACTTCTTTCCTGGGCGCGGCGATGTTCGCGGCGGCCGTCGCACCGCTCTGGCGTCGCGACGGCGCGGGACGGGCCGCCGTGCTGATGCTGGCCTGCGCCTGGATCGGAAGGGAAACCCTGGCCTTCGCCGCGGTCTGCTGCGGCCTGGCCCTGGTCCTGGGGTTGTTTCCGCGAGCCCGCGACCTGCCGCGCGCGGTCCCGATCGCCATCACCGTGTTCGGAGGGGCGGCCATCGCCGGCCTGGTCGGAGCGGAGATGCTCGGCTTTTCGAGGGTCGTCCGATCTTCGCCGCCGGACACCTGGAATCTCCTGCACAGACTGGCGTCCACCACGCCGTCGCGCGCCATGATGACGGCGATGGCGGTCGCAGCGGTCGCCGGATTCGTCCCGCGCGCTGTGGCGGCGCGCACCGCGGCGCTGGCGGGCTCCATGGGCCTGACACTCGTGGCGGTCCTGTACTGGGACGCGCGGCCGCCCTTCGATCGCATGGTCGAAAGCGGCGCCGCTTCGTCGCTGACCGCCCGTCTGCCGCCGGGAGGCGGGGAGTGGGTCGACGGTTCCGGCAAGACCTGGCTGCTGACCGGGCGGCCGGAATGGTGGAGTTCCCGCCAGGGTGCGGGCGTGGTCTTCGATCGCACGCTCGCCGTCGAGTGGAACCGACGATACGAGGCCTTGCATGCCGCAGGCCTGGAGACCTCGCTGGCCCGACTGTTCGACCACCCGGAGGACGCCGGGCCCCCGACCATGATCTCCGGCGCCGGATTGTCGGCGGTCTGCAATCTTGCCGGAGGCCCCGAATGGGTCGTCGCGCCGGTTTCGCGTCTTGACCCCTCGGCGATGGGGCCGGGCGTCGCCGTCTGGCGCTCGCCTGCGCCGTTCCACCTGTTCAACGAGACGGCGAAGCGCCTGGCCGAGGTGCGGGATTTCGCGATCATATCCTGCCCCCCGGACGGGGGCGGGTCGCAGAAGGAAGCGCCCTGATGGCGCGCGGTCCGATGGAGGGCGCCGGCGGCGGCCGGGGCGTGATCCTGGTCACGGGCGGGGCCGGGTATATCGGCTCCCATGCCTGTCGCGCCCTGTCCGATGCGGGTTACGCGCCCGTGGTGTTCGACGACCTTTCCAACGGACACGAGGCGTTCGTCCGGTGGGGACCGCTGGAGATCGGCGACATCCGGGATCGCCGCGCCCTGGACGCCGTATTCGCCAGGCATCGCCCGGTCGGCGTCATGCACTTCGCCGGCCTTATCGAGGTAGGGGAATCCGTCCTCCATCCCGACCGGTTCCACGATGTGAATGTCGTGGGCTCCCGTCAGGTCATCGAGGCGGCCCGCCAGGCCGGCGTGCGCGCCTTCGTCTTTTCCTCGACCTGCGCGACCTATGGCGCCCCGCTGGCCGCATCCATGGACGAGAGCCATCCCCAGGCGCCGCTCAATCCCTATGGCCAGGGCAAGCTCGCAGTGGAGCAGACCCTGGAGGAACTTGATCGCCAGTCCGGCTTCCGGTCTGTCCGCCTGCGCTATTTCAACGCCGCGGGCGCCGACGCGCAGGGGCGGATCGGGGAGCGCCACGCCCCGGAGACCCATGCGATCCCGCTGGCGATCATGGCGGCCCTGGATCCGTCGCGCAGGTTCACGATTTTCGGCGACGACTACCCCACGGCGGACGGAACGGCGGTGCGGGACTACGTCCATGTGGACGACCTGGCCGAGGCTCATCTCAAGGCGCTGGAGTGGCTCCTGGCGGGGGGCGGGAGCGAGGTGTTCAACCTTGGAAGCGGCTCCGGAACCAGCATGGTCGAACTGATCGCCGCCATCGAGCGCGTGTCGGGGCGGCCTCTCAACGTGGGCCGCGGCGGGCGCAGGGAAGGCGATGCGTCGTCCCTGATCGCCGACGCATCCAAGATCGGCCGGGTGCTGGGATGGCGGACCACGAAGGATATCGATCAGATCATTCGATCGGCCTGGGCCTGGCACGAGGCGGAACTGGCCCGCGCTTCGCGGTCGTGATCAGCGGCCCGAGGTGAGGATGTCGGCCGGGAGGAGCCCCGTCAGGGAGCCCCAGACGACCACCGCGCCGCCCACGGCGATCGCTACGCCATAGGGGATGCCCCTGCCGAAGTCGCCCTGACCGCGCAACGTCAGCATGGCCGCCGCCCGCCGGGGCCGCGCCACCATGATCACCGCCGCGACGACCCCCCCGCAGAGGACGGTCGCCAGGGCGAACAGGTGAAGGTAGGTCAGGCCGGTGAACAGGGCCACGGCGGCGAACAGCTTCGCGTCGCCCGCTCCCATGACCTTGAAAAGATAAAGCACGTACCCGACGCCGAACCCGATGGCGCCGGCCGCCAGGCCGGAGGCCAGGTTTTCGCCGTGCGACGCAAAGCTCCACGGAACGAAGAGGGCGATGATCGCCAGGATCGCCGAATTGGGTATCCGCCGGTCGGCGATATCGCTGACCGCCGACCACAGCAGAAGCGCGCACAGGACGCCCGCGATCCCGAAACGCAAGGTCTCAGGGGGCGGCATCTGGCGTCTTCGCGTTTTGCGCGGCGAGGGCCCGGATGATCTTCAGGTTCTCCGAGGCGCGTCCGTAGTACTCGCCTTTCAGGGTGAGGGCCCGACCCAGCAGGCTCTCGGCCTGGGCGTAGTCGCCGCGCATGCCGGCGGCGAAGCCGGCGTTGTTGAGCATGGCGGCCTGGTCGGCCGCGTCGCCTCCCGCGATGGCCCGGTCGTAGTCGCCGCCCATGGCCAGGGCCAGGCGCAGATTCGTCCTCGCCTCGGCCATGTCGGGCTTTTTCTGGAGAGCGGCGACGAGGTCGGCGATGGCTTCGTCCCGCCGATGCTGGAGCAGCCGGGAATAGCCACGGTTGTTCAGGACGATAGCAGCCGCGCCCGATGCGGTGATCGCCTGCTGGTAGGCGGCTTCCGCCTCGGTCCACTGACCGCGGGTGTCGTACTCGCTGCCCAGGGCGTTCCAGGCCCGCCAGGCGGTGGGGTCTTCGGTCACGGCCCGCTGCAGCGCGGTCAGCGCTTCCGGCGAGCGGCCGAGCAGCGACAGGGCCAAGCCTTGGCCCTGCATCGCCTTGGCGCGCAAGGCAGGGGTCGCCTCGGCGTCCTTATAGGCCGCCAGCGCCGCGTTGTAGCGTCCGCGCGCCAGGTTGAGGTCGCCGTTCAGCAGGACCAGGCGCGGGTCCTTCATGCCGGCGACCAGGGTCTCGTCGAGATACCGCGCGGCGTCGAGCAGGCGCTGCTCGTCCAGGGCGCGCTGGATTTCCGTCACCACGCGGTCGCTGGCGACCGGAGCGGGCTTGGCTCCGCGCCCCAGGATCGCCGCGTCCGCCGACGTCGCGGACAGCGTCAGGAATCCGACCAGGACCAGGGAGAGAAGACGCATGCTAGTCGCCCCTTTGCGACGCGCCCCGCGCGCTCATGTTCCAGCGCGCGGCGTCGGCCCCGATGGTCAGGCGGATGCCCGTGCAGGTTTCGCCGCAGTCCACGAGCTGGACGCCGGGGTCCAGGGTGCGGGCCAGAGCGCGTGCGAGCACCAGGCTGCGGGTCGGATAGGTGATGGACGAACGGGCTTCCCGGGGCCCGGTCAGCGCCTGGCGGCGCGGGACCGACCAGCCCAGGCGGATCAACTCCTGACGCACCGGTTCGGCGCCGCCGGCCCGGCCCGACGCGTCGGCGATGTCCAGGGGTCTTCCGGCCATGCCAAACGCCAGCACGGCCGGAGGCGCGGCGAAGCCGAGGCGGACGACGGGCGGCGCCGCGGCCAGAAGGTCCGCCTTGGGAACCTGCGGCGCCTCGAGCGCGAAGACCGGAGCGGGAGCCAGGGCAAGGACCGGTGCGGGCAGGGCCGCGCGGGCCTGCATCGTGTGCGAATAGGTGACGTTGTTGGCCAGCACCGGCGATGTGGGGTCGAGCACCTCGGCCTGGGCGTAGTAGCGCGCGCTGAGGTCGAAGCGGCCGAGCTTGTCATAGACGACGCCGAAGGCGTTGAGGATGCGGGCGTCGTCGGGCTTGGCGTTGCGCGCCGCCTGCAGGAGCTCCAGCGCGCGGGCGTAGTCCCGGCGGGTGATCGCGTTCTTCGCGCCGGCGTAATATCCGTCCTCGCGCGCCATCATGCGCTCGGCCGGCGGCTTCACCTGCCGGATGCTCACCCAGTGGGAAAAGTGCGGCAACCCGGCGCAACCGCCGAGGCCCAGGACGCAGGCCGCTGAAACCATCAGGCCGGAAACATAAGATTTTGTCATACTGGCCTCCCTAGTTGCGGACCGCGAGGGCGGGTCCAAGCGTCCGGATCATGTCGATGGCCGGGGGCAGCAGAAGCGCCACCATGATCACCGGCATGAAGCAGGCGACGATCGGCACGGTCAGGAGCACGGGGATGCGCATCGCCTTTTCCTCAGCCCTGAGGAACCGCGTCTCGCGCATTTCGTCGGAGTAGGTGCGAAGGCTCTGGGCGATGCTCACGCCGAGCGTGTCGGTCTGGATCAGCAGGGCGACGAACGACTTCACGCTGTCGATGTTGACCCGCTCGGCGAGTGCGCGAAGGGCGTCGGC
Organism: Phenylobacterium sp.; assembly: GCA_036279815.1. GTDB lineage: Bacteria > Pseudomonadota > Alphaproteobacteria > Caulobacterales > Caulobacteraceae > Phenylobacterium. The sequence continues at coordinate 10,182 of DASUIJ010000408.1, forward strand.
GCGGCCGCGCCCGGCGCCCAGCTCGTCCGCCAGCCGGCCGAATTCTTCGGCAACCCGCGGATGGGACTCCCCGACCTCCTGGGCCACGCGGACGAAGGCCGCTTCCAGGCTCAGGCCGGCCTCAACGCAGACGACCATCAGGTCCAGGGAGTCCGGAAACTCGTTCTCCATCTGGTCGCGTCGGGCGCCGGCGCGATTGTCGATGAAGGCGCGCGGGGCGATCAGGCCGAGGCCGCAGAGCACCAGCGGGAAGACGACCGCGGCCAGGGGTGAGAGCGGGTTGCCGGAGAGGCTGATGCCGATGATCAGCAGCAGGGGCAGGCCGATCGCCAGGCCGAAGCGGGCGATCGTGTACCAGACCGGCGCGCTGACATGGTGGAAACCCGCCAGGGCCAGGTCCCGGCGCAGCTTGCCGCCATCCTTCGGGTCGTTGAGCGAGGTGGCCGACTGAACCCACTGCATGAACCGATTGCCCACCGCCTCGGACTTGAGCACGGAGGCCGGCGCGAAGATCGAATCCGGGGTCGCCGCCTTGTTCGACAGGCGTCGCCGAACGGTGAGGTAGGAGTCGAGGGCGCGCTGGGCCAGGATCACGAAGCCGAATACCGCGGCGAAGGTGAGGAACTGGATGAGCAGGTCGAAGAACTGTCGCATGACGGGTCAGTACTTGAAGTTGATGATGCGCTGGACCATCAGCCAGCCGCCCAGGTAGATCAGGCCGGTGAAGACCACGACGGGCCAGAAGATCGGATCGGAAAACTTGTCCACATAGACCCGCGGATGGATCAGGAGCTGGGCTCCGATCAGAAGCACGGGGAGCACGCTCAGCAGGACCGCGGAGGCGCGGCCCTCGCTGGCCAGGGCGCGGACGCGCTTGCCCAGGGTCTGGCGGCCGCGCATGACGCTGGCCAGGCCGTCCAGGATCTCGGCCAGGTTGCCGCCGGTCTCCGACTGGATGCTGACGCTGACCGCGAAGAAGTGACCGTCCGGGGAGCCGGTGCGCCGGGCGAAATTGGCCAGGGCCTCCTTGAACTCCACGCCATAGGTCGTCTCATCGACGATCAGGCCGAATTCCGAGCCCACCGGATCGCCCAGTTCGTCGGCCGCGAGCTGGACGGCCGAGACCACCGGGTGCCCCGCGCGCACGGCCCGGTTGACGATATCGAGGGCGAGGGGAAGCTGCTCCTCGACCTTCTTGATCCGCGCATTCCGGCGGCTTTGCACCCACAGCCACACCCCCATCAGGGACAGGCCGCATGCGCCGACCATGGAGATGGCGCCATTGATCAGGAACCCCGGCCCGGCGCCGGAACTGGCCAGGCTGAGAGCGATCAGCCACAGGGCCCCGGCGATGCCCGCCGCGATCGCCAGTAGCTGCAGCGGCGCCAGGGAAAGCCCAGCCTGGCGCATATAGGTCTCGGCCTTGTCGTGAATGGCCAGAAGCCGTGCTCCGCCGACCTTCGGGGCCGCGACCTTGCGGACCAGGGCCGAATAGACCTCTTCGCGGCTGACGCCGGAGTCCAGCATCGTCAGGCGTCGATTGACCCGGCGGGTCTTGTCGCCGGCGGTGAAGATCAGTCCCGCCACCGTCTGGACGAGCACGACCACCGCCACGAAGGCCAGGACGTAGATCAGCGGGGACATGAACTGGGACATGGCTAGACCGACTTGCGCCCTGCGGTGAAGTTCATCTGCGGCACTTCGATCCCACGCTGGGCCAGGATATCCAGGACCCGCGGTCGAACGCCGGTGGTTTCATAATTGCCCGCCACGTCGCCGGTGGCCGCGCGACCCGCGCGGCGGAACCGGAAGATTTCCTGCATGGAGATCACGTCTTCCTCCATGCCGACGATCTCGGTGATCGACACGATGCGACGGCGGCCGTCGTCCATCCGCTCGACCTGAACCACCACATTGATGGCCGAGGCGATCTGCTGGCGGATCGAGCGCGGCGAGATATCCAGGCCCGCCATGCCGATCATCTGCTCGATCCGCGAGATCGCGTCGCGGGGGGTGTTGGCGTGGACGGTGGTCATCGAGCCGTCGTGGCCGGTGTTCATCGCCTGCAACATGTCGAAGGCTTCGCCGGCGCGCACCTCGCCGACGATGATACGGTCCGGGCGCATCCGCAGGGCGTTCCGCACCAGGTCCCGCTGGGTGATCTCGCCCTTGCCCTCGATGTTGGAGGGGCGGGTTTCCAGACGGCCGACGTGAGGCTGCTGCAGCTGCAGTTCGGCGGAGTCCTCGATGGTGACGATCCGCTCGTCGTGGCCGATAAACGCGGACAGGGCGTTGAGCAGGGTCGTCTTGCCGGACCCCGTGCCGCCGGAGATCAGCACATTCCGCCGGGCCTCGACGTAGGCCTTGAGCAGGCCCGCCATCTCCTGGCTCAAGCTGCCCAGCTCGACCAGGCGCTCCATGTGGATGGGGACGCGCGAGAACTTCCGGATCGAGACCAGCGGGCCATCGACCGCCAGGGGCGGAATGATCGCGTTCACCCGGCTGCCGTCGGCGAGGCGGGCGTCCACCATCGGCTGGGATTCATCGATCCGGCGGCCGACCGCGGACACGATCTTGTTGATGATGCGGATCAGGTGGCGGGTGTCCTGGAACTGGACGTCGGTCTTCTCCAGCCGGCCGCGCCGCTCCACGTAGACGGTCTTGTGGGTGTTGATCAGGATGTCGTTGACCGTGTCGTCCTTCAGCAGCGGCTCGAGCGGGCCGAGGCCCAGGAGCTCGTCCAGGACGTCCTCGATCAGCTGGTCGGTCTGGCTGAGGGTGAGGATCCGCTTTTCTTCGGCGAGCAGGGCGCTGACGGCGCCGCGGATCTCCAGGCGCAGGGCCTCCCGCGGGGTCTTGTCCAGCAGGCTGAGGTTCAGAAGTTCGATCAGCCGCTGGTGAATGCGCACCTTCAGCGCCGTGGCGCCCTCGATGGGGACCACGGTCGGGAGGGGGGCCGGGCCGCCGCCTTTGGCGTTCGGCGTGTCGCTGGGTTTCCAGAGCATTCCAGTCATCGCCAGCCTCGTTGCGCCTGCAGTGCGGGCTGGGCGGCGCCGATCTTGTGGGCCAGTTCCGCGACGCCCTTTTCGAGCTTCGTTCCCCGGCGGATCGCGGAGATTTCCACGCCCTGATTGATGGCGGCCGTCATCGTGCGGCGGTCCTCGGGGATGACCACGTCGAAGGGCCTTCCCATCGCGCGCTCGGCCGCCTTCAAGGAAACCGACGCCGTCTGGTCGGACGACAGGCTGTTGCAGACCATGACCATCGGGCGGTCTTCGAGGCGTTGGGACGCCAGGATGCGGAGCTGGCGCTTCACCAGCTGGATGTGCGGCACCGACAGGTGGGTGACCAGGACGATGCGGTCGGCCTGATGCAGGACCTGGTTGGTCCACGCCGTCCACGCCGGGGGCAGATCGACGATGGTGAGCGGGAAATCCCGGCGCATGCCGCCCAGCAGGGCGTCCACCTGGGCGGGGTCCAGGGTCTCGAGGGCCACCATGTCGCGCGGCGCGGCGAGCAGGCGCGCGCCCGATTTGTGGGTCTCGAGCACCGTGGAGAAAGGAGTCTCGCCCAGGCCGGAGCCGCTGCTCAGGCAGTCGGTGATGCTGACGGCCTCGGGCAGGTCCATATAGACGGCGGCGGCGCCGAACTGGAGATCGAGGTCGGCCAGGCAGACCTCGCCGGAAAGGCGGGCCGCGATATAGGCCGCCATCTGGGTGGCCAGGGAGGTGGCGCCCACGCCTCCGCCCGCCTTCAGAATGGCGACGACTTCACCCTGCTTGCGGCCCGGCGCGGCGTCATGGTCGCCGGTCAGCAGGCGTTCGAGGCAAAGGGCGAGGGTGGGCTCGCTGACCGGGGCGGGGAGCACGTCGGCCGCTCCGGCCCTCACCAGCCGCCGCGTCGTGGTCACGTCGGCGTCGCGCAGGGCGATCACGATCTGGGCCGTGGAGTGTGCGGCGCCGAGGCGGCGGATCGCTTCCGTCACATCATCGGCGGAGCCCGCGGACAGGGGGACGACGAGAATGTCGAGGTCGGACGAAGGGTGATCAGGCCAGATGGGACCGGCGCTCTCGAACGTCACGTGTGGGAACAGCGCCGCAACGGAGGCGAACCGATCCGCGCCGCCAATCGCACCTTCGACGACGCCCACACGTTGCACCCGAATACCCCCTTGGTCATCCTCCGCCCCTTGGGCGAAAGCACGAAAAGCACGCGGCAGATTCACCATGGTCACTCACTCCCCGCAGGACGGGCGGTCCTGGGTCGATACAAGGACGAAAACCTCGACCTTATGCCTGCAATCCAACTGCCAGTGGAATGCCTGCGCATCGGGTGCTCTTATCCTCCGTCCTAAGGTCCCCTGAGGGACATTCGGTTCACTACCTCTGCGGCGACGCGGCCGCGCCGGAGACGCCGATCGTCGAAATCGAGGCCACCGGCTGGGTCACCTTGCCCGTGCGGTACCGTTCCTGGCTCAGCGCGGTGCGCGCGCCGTCCGAGCCCGGAGCCGGGTCGCCCCGGTAGCGCGCGTCGGGATCGGCGATCTGGGCCGCGACGTCCTGCCGAACGGCGGCGCCGAAGTCGGAGCTCAGGTGGGTGCGGCTCTGGACGCAGCCGGACAGGCCCGCCGCCAACAGCCCGATCGCCACGATTTTCGCGAAGGTCATCTTGGGCTCCTTAGTAGAGGACATGGCCGTGAGGGCCTTCGACGCCGCCCTTGGAAGGACTGGCCGACATCAGCGCCCGATCTTCCGGCCGAACCCGCGCGCCCGAAGCCTGCTGGGCCCCGAACAGGAACAGCTCGAAGTCGGACGGCGGCACATAGTTGTCGCCGGGCGTCGCGATCGGCCCGCGCCGCGGCGTCACCAGGTGCGGCGTGACCACGATCACCAGTTCGGTTTCGTCGCGCTGATAGCCGTTGGAGCGGAACAGGGCGCCCAGGATCGGCATGTCGCCGACAAAGGGCAGCTGGCGGATCTGGTTCTGGTAGTCTTCCTTCAGCAGGCCGGCGACCGTGAAGGACTCGCCGTCGCGCAGTTCGATGGTGGTGCGGGCGCGGCGGACCTTGATGCCGGGGATCCTGATGACGCCGAAGTCGACGGAGACGTTCGGGTCGATCGAGGACACTTCCGGATTGACCACCAGGTTGATCAGGCCGTCCTTCAGGATCGTGGGCGTGAAGCCGAGCGCGACGCCGAACTGCTTGTATTCGACCGTGACGGTGGGGCCCGAGGTGGCGTCCCCGCGGGACTGCGCCACCGGCACCGGGAATTCGCCGCCGGCCAGGAAGCTGGCGGTGTCGCCGGACATCGCGACCAGATTGGGCTCCGCCAGGGTGCGGACCAGGCCCTTGGTCTCGAGGGCGTCGAACAGGACTTCGAGGTTGCCGTTGTAGAGCGCGCTGAGCTTGCCGAAGCTGTCGATCAGGGCTCCGCCGTTCTTGACGTTGGTGTCGCCGGTGAACACCGAGACATAGGGCTCGTCGCCCGAGGCGCTGGCGCCCGAGCCGGGATTGGAGTTGCTGCGGTTGACGTTGAGCCGCAGCCCCTTGGCCGTCGAGCGCTCCATCTCGACGAAGCGCACGGACAGCATCACCTGCTGGGTGCCTTCGACCCCCAGCATGTTGACCACCTTGGCCGGCGCATAGGTTTCGGCCAGGGCCAGGGTCTGCTGCAGGGCGACCGGGCTGCTCACCGAACCGGAGACGATGATGGACTGGTTGGCGGCGCGGACGGCGATGTCGCGCTCGGCGGGGAGCACGTCGTGCAGCCGGGCCTTCAGGCCTTCGATGTCCGCCGAGACCACGACGTTCGCCGCCGCGATCAGGCGCTTCCCGGGGCCGTAGATGGTGAGGGCGGTCGAGCCCATGGACTTGCCGACCACGTAGACGGACCGATTGCTGAGCGGCAGGACGTCGGCCACCTTCGGATCGGCGATCATGATGTCGGTGTAGGGGGCGGGGAGTTCGATCACCTGCGACTTGCCGGCGGGAACCACCACCTCGACCGTGGTCGAGCCTTCATATGCGCCGGTGGGCGCGACCTGGGCTGCGGCGGGCGCCGCCGCACCCAGAGCCAGACACAGGGCGACGAGGGCCGCCTGGGTCGATCTGCCGGGTCCTGCTGTAACTTTCACCTTGGTCCCCCCAAGAGCGCCTTACGGGCGGCGCGATAATCTGATGCGAAGGCGCAGTGAGTTCAGTACGACCTCACGGAATAGCCGGAGGTTTCGACGCCGCGGGTGACCCGGACGTCGGTCATGCCGCTGGGTGCGCTTTGGACGGCCCGGCGGGCGTGGACGACGCGGCGAACCGCGACCGGCGCGCCGGCGAGGGCGGGCCGACCGCCGAACCCGCCAAGTTCGGCCACGGTGATGGCGTGCCGGGCCAGGGGCGCGGAGTCGGAGATCTGGCGCAGGGACAGGGTCACCTGGCCGATGGACTGGGCCAGCGAAATCGCCTGGGCCTGGTCGGGCGTGACCTCGACCGTCACGGCCTTGGCGACCTGCGGCTTGTCGGTTTCCTGGTCGCTGGTCTGATCGACGCCGAGCACCAGGGCGTTTTCCGCCATGACCTGGGTGAGGGTGGTGGCTGCGGCGCCTTCGCCGGTCGTCCGGGTGATCAGGATGTCGACGCGGTCGCCCGGCAGCACGAAGCCGCCGACGCCGGCCACGTCGCTGGAGCGCACGCTGATCGCGCGCATCCCGGGCGTCAGGGAGCCGGAGAGGTTGAGCTTGCCGCCGGCGCCGCTGAGCTTGGCGGTCAGGACCGGCTCGTTGGCGGTGATGGAGCGAAGGGTGGTGCGTCCGGGGGCCGCCGTCAGCGACTCCACCGTCTGGAAGGCGCCGGCCGGAACGGCGTCCTTGGGATAGTTGACGATCTTGAGCATGGCGGGCTTCAGCCCGACGCCGCGCTCGATCGGCAGGGCCGCCACGACCACGGGAACCCCATCGGGTCCGCCGCCGCCGCCGGCTGCAAGAGTCTTGGCTCCCTGGGTGGTCAGGACGTTTCGGACAAGGATCACGGCGATCAAGCCAAGGAACAGGGCGATCGCGAGAGACGCAAGGGTGCGCAGGTTCATCGCTTGTCTTCCAATCTACGCAAGGAGCAATCGAGGTTCCTTGAAAGGCGCCCTCGGCGCTCGCCCGCAGGCGTCGTCACCGGAAGCGGGCCTGACGGAAACGCGCGCCTCCGCCCCGGGGGCGGAGGCGCGCCTGCAGATCTCAGATCAAGAAGCGTTCTTGATCGTGTCGGCGGCCGACTTGAGCTTGTCGTTCATGGCGGTGCCGAGGAGGCTGGCGGCGCCGATGATGGCGATGCCGACGAGGGCGAGGATCAGCACGTATTCAGCGGCCGAAGCGCCGGACTCGTCCTTCAGGAAGGAAACGAACTTGGTCATGAGTAGCTCCATTCATCACGTTAACTGCGGGCCGGCCGCAACAGGGCCGACTGAGAATTAGGTGAAGTGTTGGGACCCCCCGAGCGCTGCACCTTGAGACCACATAATCCACACGGTTAGCGGTCTGTAAACATCAATGAATGGTTAACGGAGCAGTTTTTCAAGAATTCGCTTAATATACACAACCGTTGGGATGACTACTTTGGATCGAAGTTTCACATTAGATAATGTTAAGAATCTGCCGCGGCGTCCTGTCGCGATTACCGGCGCTGACCCTCGCGTGTGCGACGTCCTGTCGCACTATTAGGGGATGTAATGGGGGTGTGCGGGTGAAGCGCGCCACCGAGAGTTTACGCAACGGCCGCTTCAGGTCGGCCCGACCCGTGGCGGGCGCCACCTGTGGTTATGCGCCCAGATTGGGTATTTAAGATCATACCGCCGTTACTTGAGTGTTCGTCTTCTCGACAACTGGCGCCTTGGAATCGAGCATTAAGCCATTCACCGCGAACCAACCCGCGACAACTGTTGCGGCGGTCAGAAGCAGAAGGGCCATGAACTCGACACCCGGAGTCTGAGGCTCAGCCAGCAGGATGAAGGGCGTGAACGGCGGCGCGAACGCCAGCCAGCCCAGGCCACCCGCGCCTCCGGCGACCGCCAGGACGGTGAAGAACACCGCCAGAAGGACCGCGAACATGGGCCGCGCCAGGTTCTGGGCGTCGGCGTTGTCGCGGGCCCGCGCCCCCACCGCGATGGTCACCAGGCCGTAGAATCCGAAGGCCAGCAGATAGATCAGGCCGGCCCGGATGAGCTGGAGCGGCTCGGCGAAGCCGTGGAGCAGGGACGACACCAGGCCGCCCGTCTCCGGCGAAAGCCCCGCCAGCGCGAGCGAAGACCCCAGCCAGGCGGTCACCACCAGGACGGAGACCGCGCCGACGCCGGCCAGCTTGCCCATGACGATGTCCGAGGGCCTGGCCGCGGCCAGCAGGCTTTCCAGCGAACGGTTCGACCGTTCGCGCACGACCGCCTGCAGCAACATGCCCAGGGACCCGGTCAGGGTCATCCACAGCATCATGACCAGGGCGAAGCTCGAAACCCTATGAAGGTCCGGCCGCTCAGAGCCGGCGGGCGCCGCCGATCGCAGCGCGCCGCCCAGGCGGCCTTCCGCCTCGACCATGCGCAGGAGCTGGGCGCGTCCGGTCTCCGAGAGCGGGAAGTCCGAGCTGAACCGCGCCTCGAAGGCGCCGTCGGCGGCGGGGACGATGGCGATGGTCGGCGGCGAGGGCGGGGTGAGCGAATGTCCGCCGGTCATCAGGAGCGCGCCGCCCATGATCGCGGGGCCGATGGCCAGGGCCACCCAGAAGCTCAGGGTGGCGGCATAGGCGCGGAACTCACGCCCGGCGATCAGCATCACCGGCGAGGTCACGCCGCGCGGCTCCGGCGCGGGGTCTCGGCGAGGTCGCCAGCCTTGGGCGGGGGCCTGGGCGCGGCCAGCGTCCAGAACGCGGCCTCGAGGTCCGGTTTGATGGGTTCAAAGGCGAAGATCGGCACGGCGCGTTCCGCCAGCGCCCGCATCAGCGCGGGATGGGTGACCTGGCGCGGCAGCACCACCCGCCAACGGGAGGCCTCGCCCATGTTCGACGACATGGGATGAGCCTCGCCGCCGACGGCCTGGGCCGCGGCCAGCAGCCCGGCCTCGTCGGAGGTCACCACCACCGCCCCGTGCGGGGTCTCGGCGGAGGCGTCCGCCAGCGGGCCCTCGAAGACGGTCCGGCCGCCGCCCAGGATGATCACCCGGTCGCACAGCGCCTCGGCCGCGGCCATGGAGTGGGTGGAGAACAGGATGGCGCCGCCGCCGGCGCGGAATTCGGCGAACAGCGAGAGCACTTCGCTCTGGGCCACGGGATCGAGGCCCGACAGTGGCTCGTCGAGGATCAGCAGATCGGGGCCGTGGGCCAGGGCGCAGAGGATCTGCACCCGCTGGGCGTTGCCCTTGGACAGCTCGCCGATCCGCGCCTGCTTGCGGCCGCCCAGGCCGATCCGTTCCAGCAGGCGGTCCGCGGCCAGGTAGGCGGCGCGGCGGGTCATGCCCTTGAGCCGGGCGTGGAAGGCGATGGCGTCGCGGGCCCGTTCCTTGGAAAACAGGCCGCGCTCTTCGGGCAGGAAGCCGATCCGGCGGCGCGTTTCGTCGCCCGCGGGCTGGCCGAACAGCATGACCTCGCCGGCGTCCGGCCGCAGCAGGCCCAGGATGCAGCGAAGGGTGGTGCTCTTGCCGGCGCCGTTGACGCCGATGAAGCCGGCGATCTCGCCGCCGCGGATGGTCATCGACACATTGTCGACGCCGCCCCCGCCCGCGAAGCGCTTGGCCAGACCTTCGACCTGGAGAACCAGGGATGATGCTTGCTTGCCCACGACGCTATTAGGCGAGGCCGAGGTTTAGCTTTCGATAACGACGAATTTGGACGCCTATTCTTGGTTAATACAAATAAGTCTTTGTTATGGTTAACAACACATAAATAATCGTGGACCGGTTCCGCGTTCTGCGCTCTAGTGGATTTGCGAGTTGCGGGAGTAACAGCGTGGAACGACTGAAGCGCCTGGCGCCATATTTCCTGGTCGGACCGATCAGCGGACCGCTGCTCGCGGGCGTCGTGATCAATTATCGGGGCGGCCGGCCGGTTCTGGCGACGCTCTATCTGGTCGCCCTGATCCAGTACATCATCCTGCTGCCGGCGGTCACCGCCAAGCTCAGCCTCAACCTCGCCTGATCAGCCCAGCGGATAGCAGGCCGAGGCGGAGAGCGGGACGGGCGTGGCCGTCAGTCCGGTGGAGAACCGGTAGGTCACCGTGCCGGTGACGACATTGCCGCAGGGCGCGGTCGTCTGCACGAAGGTCACGCCTGACACTGCGCCCTTGTAGCGGCTGGCCGCGTAGGTCGCGGTCGCCGCGGGGTCCGTGCAGACCGTGGTCTTCACGGTGGCGCATCGGGCGGCGTCCTCGGCGGCGAAATGCAGGGTCGTGACGGTGTAGATCATCACCCCGACATTGATGGATCCGATGGTCAGCAGGATCAGAGGGAACAGGACCAGGGCGAACTCGGCCGCCGTGGAACCGCGCTGATCGCGCAGGGCGCGGGCCAGCCCATGGAGACGACGCACGCTCATCGCAGCCGCATCCAGGCCGTACGGGTGATCGGGGTCGTCAAGAGCGCGGCCAGCGAAAGCCCGGAGAAGATCGGACTGTAGGGGTACGACACCTGCACCTGGATGTAGTCGGCGGGCGGGGTGGTCGTTCCCGTGCAGGTCGCGGCGGACTTGGTCGGCGTGCCGCCGATGGTGGCCGGGGTTCCGAACGGCTGCAGGGCGCCGGTATTGTCGATGCAATAATAGCCCTCGATCGGGTAGCCCGACACCACCGTCACCGTCGAACCGAGCGAGGTCGCCTGGGCGGCCGTGGTCATGGTGGAGAGCAGGTTCGTGCAGTTCTTCACCGCCGGGAGCTCGCCCGTCTTGTCGCACAGGTGCCAGGCGGCCTGGGCCGCCGCCTGGGCCGCGATTTCAAGCTGCATCCGCCGGCTGGCGTAGATGCCGATGTCGATCGCGCTGAAGACCGGGACCACCAGGATGGCCACCCACAGCACGAATTCGACCGCCGCGGCTCCCCCGGTTTCGGCCCAGATGCCGGTCCCGGAGGACTTGCGCACTTTCAGGCGTGGCAGTTTCCGCATCACCGCACCAGCGCCTGACGCAGACCGGAGTCGGGGACCGGGGGCAGGATCAGGCCGGCCTGGACGCATTCGCTGGTCGTGTTGTCGAAGACCGCGCCCGTGCCGCTGACCAGGATCTTCTTGGCGACGATGCCCAGGCAGCGCAGCCCCCCGGTATGCAGATTGATCGCGCCCTTCATCGTGATTTCCCCGTTCGGCATATAGATCAGGCCCTGGATCTTGAGGGTCGGATCGTTGCCGTTATAGGTCATGTCCAGGGCGTTTCGGTTCCCGACCAGGCGGCCGTCCTGCATGATCGCGACGCCCTTTAGCAGGCCGGTGGTGGGCGCCGCGATATCCACGGTTCCGGTTCCGGTCGAATTCATCAGGATGTGGTGGTAGGTCGTCGCGCCGCCGTTCACCGAAATGCCCGAGAAGATGATGGTCAGGCTGCCGCTCCCCGAGGTGCTCAGGGTGTGGCCGTTGAGGTCGAGGTGACCGTTGTAGACGGTGAGCACGCTGTTCGGCGTGGTCACGGTGACGTCGGTGGTCAGTCTGGTGTCGCCGCATTTCTTCACCGCCGTGGCGAAGCTCTCCGTGGCGTCCAGAGTCCGCGCCGAGCTTCCCTGGGGATAGTTGGTCGCGTTCAGGGCGCCGCAGGTGTTGGTCGGGATCGGCGGCTCGGCGCTGAGGGCGCTGTACGGGTCGCTGAGCGTCCCGGCCCCGCCGACCTGGTTCGCGCCACAGCTGGATGTGCCCGCGGCGTAGCCGTTTTCGACGCCGGTATCCGAACCGGAGCCGTTGCAGACCAGATCGCCGTTGGACCACAGGTCACAGCCTGCGAGGTCCACGAACGGTCCGCCGTTGATGCGGATGGACTGCACGTTGCCGGTCTGCAGCCCGATCAGGCAGAAGCCTCTCGGCGGGCCCTTGGGGCGGGCGACGGCGATGGCGTTGACGATCCGCGCCGGCGCGCCGGAGGCGGTGACGCTGTCGCCGCTGAATCCCAGGATGCGCACCAGATAGATCGGCGTCTTGCGGGTGATCAGGACGCTGTAGCAGTTGGTTTCGCCCGACGGACAGGTCACGCCGTTGGCGGCGACCACCGTGGTGTCGGCGACGTTGTGCAGGAAGCCGAACTTGGCGGCGACCGACTTCGCCTCGACGTCGTAATAGGGGCTTCCGGCCGTGACGCAGGCCGCGATCGACGCGTCGCAGGCGTTGGTGGCGGCCGCGAGGGCGGCGGAGTCCGCCGCGTTCTGCATCGAGCGCTGGAGCAGGAACCAGCTCGACGCCTCGGTCGCCATGCCGATGGCGCCGATGATCGGGATCAGCAGCAAGGTGACGAGCGGGCTCACAGCGCCGCGACGGTCTCGGAGAAGTCGGCGGAACGCCTTCGCAATCACTGAACCCGCCTCCTTCAATAGCGGACAACCAAGTCAATCCCGGCGACCGCGCGACCACTCGGCAACAATTGCGCCGAGACATTCGTTAAGTCTACAGTAAGAATGTTCGGGATCGAGCGGCTTCGCGTTATTCGAGAAATTGAGCAAATATCGGCATCAACTGTGCCGCGCTCATTCGCTTCAATTCCTAACAATCCTAAATGCTGTGCGATTCCTGTACACCCGCCTACCCATTCCGGGCAGGGCGTCGGCGGGAGGCGCGGATGCTTCCCGCGGCCGGCGGAGGTCGGAGCCCCTAGTCCAGGTGCAGGCGATAGCCTTCGCCGGCCTCGGCGATCAGGAAGCGGGGCGCCGAGGCGTCGGGCTCGATCTTGCGGCGCACCTGCCAGGCCAGCACGCGCACGTTCATCAGGTCGGCGTCGCTGCCTCGGCCCCAGATGGCCTCGATGATCTTGTCGTGGGTGATGATCCCGCCCTTGGCGTCCACCAGCAGGCGCAGCAGCTCGGTCTCCTTCTTCGACAGCCTCACGGAATTGCCGTTGACGATGGCTCGCCGGGTGGCGAAGTCGATCTGTAGCGCCTGGTGGGCCGTGGGCTGAGGCGGGACGCGCGGAGGCCGCAGGGCGACCCGGATGCGGGCCAGCAGCTCCCCCATGTCGAACGGCTTGGCCAGGTAGTCGTTGGCGCCCAGGTCCAGGGCCGCGATCTTTTCCTTCTCGGATTCGCGGGCGGAGATCACCAGCATGGGCGCGTTGGAGATCGCCCTGGCCTGGGTGATCACTTCCTTGCCGTCCATGTCGGGCAGGCCCAGGTCCAGCAGCACCACGCCGAATTCCTGGCGGATCATCTGCTCCAGGGCCTCCAGGCCGGTCTTGGCGGTGGACACCTCGTATCCGGCCTGGATCAGGGTCGCCTTGAGCATGCGCAGCAGCTGCTCTTCGTCCTCGACGATCAGGATCTTCGCGTCACTGCTCATGAGGCGGCTCCGTCGATCGGAAGAGTGATGGAGACCACGAGGCCGGAAACGCCGTCCGTCCGGTTGTGGGCTTCCACGCTCCCGCCCAGTATCCTCGACAGGCTGCGGGTGATGTAGAGGCCCAGGCCAAGTCCAGGCGCCTTCGCGCCCTGGCTCCTATAGAACCGATCGAACATTCGCGTCTCACTGGCGGGGGGAACACCGCAGCCCTGGTCGGTCACCTCGATCAACAGCTGATCGCCGGCCTTGTGGCTGCGGACATCGATGAGGGAGCCTTCCTCACTGAACTTGATAGCGTTCTCGAGCACGTTTCCCAGGATCTGGGCCAGCAGGCTGGGGTCGGACCGGATCGGCTCGGGATCGGCCCGAACGTGCAGGAAACGCCGGGCCCCCCCGGCTTCGCCGAAGGATTCCCAGACGTCGTAGATCAGGGGCTCGACATTGACCTCGCCCATGTTGACGTCGACGGAGTCGGATTCCAGGCGCGCCACGCTGAGGAAGTTCTGCACGTAGCGGTTCAGGCGGTTGGCCTGTTCCTTGATGATCAGCAGGAACTCGCGTCGGGCGGCCCGGTCGTGCTGTTCGGGCATGTTCAGGATGCTGGTCACCGAGCCCAGGATGCCCGCCAGCGGCGAGCGGAAGTGGTGGGATACGGCGTCCAGCAGGATCGTGCGCAGGTGCTCCGTGCGGGCGACGAACTCCATTTCCGACTTCTCGACGCTCAGGCGCGTGCGGACGATCGCCGAGGCGCCGAGGTCGATCAGCGAGGCCGCCATCTCGTCGCGGTTGCGGTCGGGCGGGGTGCGGTTCGGGAACAGCCAGTGGACGACGCCCACCTCGCGGCCTTCGGAGGTCAGCCTGCGGGTGCGCCAGCCCTGGGGATTGTCCTCAACGGGGGCGCCGGGGTCAGGCGCGGCCGGCGCGTCGGCCGAGCCGTGGGTCAGGGCGCCGGTCTCGTCGGTCATGCTGACCTGGCCGCCGCCGGTGACCCGGACCAGGGTATCGTAGAGCGCGGTGCGGATGGCCCCCTCGTCGGCGCCCGTCGACAGATCCCGGCCGGCGGAGATCAGGGTCTCGAGCGCGACCCGCTCCTGCTGCAGGACATCGGCCAGGCGTCCGACGCCCCAGCCGAGGACGGTGAAGGCGACCAGGTTGAAGCCGACCTCGATCGCGCGGAAACCGGCGTTGGCCGGGAGGGTCTCGAAAGCCAGGATGCCGAGGCACGCGGCCGCCAGGCCGTAGCGCGCGCCGAGGGCTCCGGCGGCCAGCAGCACCGCGGCCAGCAGGATCAGCAGGGACGACGACGGCCCCAGGCTGTCCCCGAGGACCATCACGGCCGCCCAGCCCGCGCCGACCACGCAGAGGCAGACGATCGTGCGCTGGACTTCCAGGCCGATGGAGATGCGGCCGACCTTGGGGTCTTCCACGGCGGTCTGGCCGATGAAGGCGTCGAGGGCCGGGCCCGAGGCATGGGCCGAGAGCGGGCGGCCGGCGTCCAGGAGCACGCGCGCCGCACGCTGCCGCCTGCGGACCGCGTCGGTGTAGAACCCGGTGACGCCGAGGCCGGCGGCGAACAAGGACAGCAGGAACCCCTGTTCGGAAAAGAGCTTTTGCGGAATGACCGGAAGCCCGGTCAGGGCCTGGAAGGCGACGGCTGCGGCCAGGGCCGCCAGCAGCCCGTAGGTCAGCCCGAACACCACCGCCACGATGAGCACGGCGGCGAGAAAGATGGTCGCCACGCGGTCGACGTGCACGCCCTGGATCAGGCCCGCCGAAATGACGGTGGCGGTGACGATCGTCAGCAGGGTGATCGCGGAGTAGACGAGGTTGTCGCCAATCGATGCGCGGGAGCTCATCGGCGACGCGTCGGCTCGTCTGCGAGTCTCGTTGGGCACTGGCAAGCTCTTCCAGTCCTGAAAGCGCAGGACCCGTGGCAACATCGCAGGCATTCGCCATGGACGCCAACAGGGAAACGCAAGTTCAAACGGGCTGGATGGAGCTGGCATCTGGCAGGTGAATATCGGGTTTTCCCTAGGGTGGGTGGGGTGGGCTTATCCGCGCAGGTTCTCGCTGACCGACTCCTTCAGGAGCGCGAGCAGGGCCAGGTTCAGCCACTCCTCGGCGAGCTTGTCCCAAAGCAGCAGGCTGTCGTAGTCGGGCGCCGCGTCGGCCTTCGCCATCAGGGCCAGCGCCCTCGCGCTGCAGGCTTTCGACGTCAATTGCACTAGCGCCCCCGGAGGCCGTGAGCGACGCCGAAGCGCCTGAATTCACAGGACGATAAGCCTGGTCGCACACGAAGAAAATTAAGGAGGGTTAAGTCTTCAAGACCCCAAATTCGCGGGGCAAGATATGTGAATCGGATTTGAAGATGGAATTTTAGAAATTCGGTCAAATCTTACGCCCGCAGGGAGATTTTTCTCCCCACATTCGCGCCGTCGCGACGCTGAATTCGCAACAAGAGTGAGAGATTTTCGCCCAATACTGTTGTCGGGGTCGGAGCGGAGCCCGCGGGGCGCATGTTGGTTTGGCGAAGCTCCGAACAGCGCTCGTATCCTTGGACTCCGCC
>DASUIJ010000409.1:0-3020 GCA_036279815.1 Phenylobacterium sp.
CTTCCTGATCGCCCTGGCCTGCCTCGTCCTGGGCTGCGGCTGCTTCAAGGGCAATCTCGCCAGCCAGATCGGCTCGCTCTACGGCCCGGGCGACCTGCGCCGCGCCGACGCCTTTCAGATCTTCTACCTCGCCATCAACGCCGGGGTGATCCTGGCGCCGCTGGTGGCCGGAACCCTGGGCGAGAAGGTCGCCTGGCACTACGGCTTCGGGGTGGCGGGCGTGGGCATGGTGATCGGCCTGGGCGTCTATCTGAGCGGCCGCCGACTGTTGCCCGCCGATCCGCCCCTGCGGGCGCGAAACCCGGCGGATCGGCCGAAGCTGAGGAAGGGCGAGGGCCGGACCATCGCCGTGCTGGTCGCCCTCCTCCCGGTGCTCGCCATCGCAATGGTCAGCAACCAGCAGATCTTCAACGCCTTCCTCGTCTGGGCCGGAGACCACGTGAACCTGCAGGTGGGAACCTTCACCCTGCCCACCACCTGGCTCATCACCTTCGACAGCGTGGTCTCGGTGAGCGCCCTGGTCGCCGTCGCCGCGTTCTGGCGGGTCTGGGGCAAGAGCCGGCGCGAGCCCGACGAGATCGGCAAGATCGCCATCGGCTCGTTCATCGCCACCGCCGGGATGCTGTGCCTGGTGGCGGGCGCGTTCCTGGAAGGCGGCGCGGGCCACAAGGTCAGCACCTGGTGGGTCCTGGCCTTCATCGTGCTGAACGAGATCGGGTTCGCCAACATCGCGCCGGTGGGGCTGGCGCTCTACGCCCGGGCCGCCCCGGCCGCCATGGCCTCCACCATTCTCGGCGTCTACTACCTGCACCTGTTCGCCGCCAACAACCTCACCGGCTGGATCGGCGGCCTTCTGGAGCGGATGCCCGCGCCGCAGTTCTGGCTCCTGCACGCGGCCATGGCCGGCTTCGCGGGCGTGGTGTTCACCCTGGTCAGGCCGCTGCTGGGCGCGGCCTTCACGGCGCGCGGCGCCGATGCGGCCCCCGCGGGACAGGCGATCCCCGTCGCCGAACCGGCGGGGCGGTCGCCCTCGGCCTAGTCGAAGCGCTGAACTTCGAGCTTGCCGTTCTTGAGGGCCAGGACGCGGTCCATGTGACGGGCCAGCTCGAAGTTGTGTGTCGCCACCAGGGCGGCGACCCCCTCCTTGCGCGCCAGCTCGTAGAGATTGGCGAAGACGGACGCCGACGTGGTCGGATCGAGATTGCCGGTGGGCTCATCGGCCAGCAGCAGCCGGGGCTTGTTCGCCAGGGCGCGGGCGATGGCCACCCGTTGCTGCTCCCCGCCGGACATCTGGGCCGGCTGGTGGTTCATCCGCTCTCCGAGGCCGAGCTGGGTGAGAAGTTCCGCGGCGCGAGCCCTGGCGGCCTGGCGTGACCTGCCGGCGATCATCTGCGGCAGGGCGACATTGTCCAGGGCGGTGAATTCCGGCAGCAGGTGGTGCGCCTGGTAGACGAAGCCGATGGTCGACAGGCGTACGCGGGTGCGCTGGCGATCGGTGAGTTTCGAGCAGTCCCGCTCCTCGATGAGGATCTGGCCGTCCGTCGGCCGCTCCAACAGGCCCGCGGCGTGCAGCAGCGAGGACTTCCCCGATCCCGAGGGGCCGACCAGCCCGACGATCTCGCCGGGCGCCAGGTCGAGGTCGACGCCGGTCAGCACCGGCAGGTCACGGTCGCCCGACCGATAGGTCCGCTTCAGGCCCCGGATGGCCAGGACACGCTTACTCATAGCGAAGCGCCTCCACGGGATCGAGGCGGGAGGCCTGCCAGGCCGGCGGCAGGGTGGCCACGAACGCCATGCCCAGGGACCAGGCCACGATCACCGACACCTCGGCCCAGTCGACCTTGGCCGGGACGCGGGACAGGAAATAGACGTCCGACGAGAACACCTGGGCCCCGGTCGCCCACTCCACGGCGGACTGGATCGGGCCGATATAGGTGCAGAACAGCACCCCGATGGTCAGGCCTGCGAGGGTGCCCAGCACCCCCACGGCGGCGCCGGCCATGAAGAATATCCGCAGGATCGAGCCCTGCCCCGCCCCCATGGTGCGCAGGATGGCGATGTCGCGGCCCTTGTTCTTCACCAGCATGATCAGGCCCGAGATGATGTTCATGGCCGCGATGGCCACCAGCATCATCAGGATCAGTCGCATGACGTTACGCTCGACCTGCAGCGCGCCCCAGTACGAGGCGTTCTTCTGCGTCCAGTCGGTGACGATGGCGGAGGGGCCGGCGATCCTGGCCACCTCGGGTTTCAGGGCCACGGCGCGGTCGGGATCGGCGAGCTTCATTTCCACGAAATCGACCGCGTCGTCGCGGCCGAAGAACAGCTGGGCCTGGGTCAGCGGCATGTAGATGAAGGCCTGGTCGTATTCGCTCATGCCGACGCTGAAGGTGCCGGCCACCGTGTAGGTCTTTCGCTGGGGCGTCGCGCCGAACGCCGTGGCGCCGCCGGTGGGTGAGATCAGGGTCAGGGCGTCGCCCGGCTGGACGCCGAGGTTCTGGGCCAGGCGATCGCCGACCAGGATCAGGTCGCCGCCGTATTCGCCCTCGCCGAAGCCCTCCATCGACCCACGGACGATGTTGTCCGCGACGAGTTTGGTGGCGCGCAGGTCGGCGGGGGTCAGGCCCCGGACGATCGCGCCGGAAATCTGCCCCTGGCCCAGGGCCATGGCCTGAGCCTCGACGACTGGAGCAGCCTGGGTGACCCCCGGCAGGGCGCGCAGGCGCTGGATCATCGGCTCGCGGAGGGAGGACTCCACCACGCCCCCGCTGACGTAGACATGGCCGTTGAAGCCGAGGATCCGGCCCAGGAGCTCCGACCGGAAGCCGTTCATCACGCTCATGGTGACGATCAGCACCGCCACCGCCAGCATGATGCCGACGAAGGAGATCACCGAGATCAGCGCCACCCCGCCCTGGCTGCGCTTGGCGCGCAGGTAGCGGCCGGCGAGCATGCGCTCCCAGTAGCCGAAGGGCGCGGCCCGCGCGCCGTTGGGACCTTGGGCCACGCTCACCCGGCGA
>DASUIJ010000410.1:0-3158 GCA_036279815.1 Phenylobacterium sp.
TTCGGGCTTTCTGCGAGCAAGACCGGGATGAAGCCGGCTGGTGATAGGGAGTTGTTTGGCATGGACCTGACCCGGAAGGGCGCGACGGACGCCACGCGGGCCGCGCACGAGGCGATGGCGGCGGCGCTGCCCGCGGACGACGGGGGCGACTTCATCCTGGCGGGACGGGGTTTCATCGGCTCCATCCCCGACGCGGAGGTCCCGGGCGCCTGGAGCCTCGCACCCTACGGCTTCCTCGACGCCGAGCGCCCCGACACCGTCAACCCGAGCCTGTGGCGACAGGCGAAACTGAACGCGCACCACGGATTGTTCGAGGTGGTTCCGGGCGTCTACCAGGTGCGCGGCTTCGACATTTCCAACATCACGTTCGTAGAGGGGCGTGAGGGCTGGATCGTGATCGACCCGCTCACCTCGGCGCAGCCGGCGGCGGCGGCGCTGAAGCTGCTGCGCGAGCACAAGGGCGACCGGCCGGTCAGCGCCGTGATCTACACGCACAGCCATGTGGACCACTACGGCGGCATCCTGGGCGTGGCCTCGCTGGACGAGATCGCCGCGGGACTGCGAATCATCGCGCCGGAAGGATTTCTGCAGGCGGCGGTGTCCGAGAACGTCCTGGCGGGCAACGTCATGAGCCGCAGGGCGAGCCATATGTATGGCGGCCTCCTGCCCAAGGATGCACGGGGCCACGTGGACTCCGGCCTCGGCAAGGGAACGTCCACCGGCAGCGTCGCCCTGGTCGCGCCCACGGAATCCATCTCGCGCACGGGCGAGCGACTGGAGGTGGACGGCGTCGAGATACGCTTCCAGGTGACTCCCGACACCGAGGCCCCCGCGGAGATGAACTTCTTCTTCCCGAAGTTCGGCGCGGTCTGCATGGCGGAAAACTGCACCTGCCACCTGCACAATCTCTATACGCCCAGGGGCGCGCAGGTTCGGGACGCCAAGGCCTGGAGCTTCTATATCGACGAGGCGCTGGCGATGTTCGGCGCGGACTCCAACGTGATGTTCGCGAGCCACCACTGGCCCCGGTGGGGCGCCGACCCGATCCGGACATTCCTGACCAAGCAGCGGGACCTCTACAAGTTCATCCACGACCAGACGCTGAGGCTGGCAAACCACGGGCTGAACGCCACCGAGATCGCCGAGGTCCTGAGGCTGCCGCCGACGCTGGAGGCCGAGTGGTACACGCGCAGCTACTACGGCACGCTGAACCACAACGCCAAGGCGGTCTATCAGCGCTACCTCGGCTGGTTCGACGGCAATCCGTCCAACCTTCACAAGCACCCGCCCGAAGCCGCCGGGGTCCGCTACGTGGCCGCGATGGGTGGGGCCGAGGCCTTGCTGGCGCAAGCGCGCAAGGCGTTTGCGGCGGGGGACTATCGCTGGGTGGCCGAACTGGTGGGCCACCTGGTCTTCGCCGAGCCTGGCAACATGGCGGCGCGCGCGCTGCAGGCCGACACCTTCGAGCAGATGGGGTACCAGGCGGAGTCCGGTCCCTGGCGGGACTTCTACCTGACGGGCGCGCAGGAGCTGCGCAATCCGCGGCCGCCCAGCGAAAAGCCGCGCCAGGCGTCGGGCGGCCAGCTGCGGACGCTTCCCGCGGAGAGCCTGGTGGATTCCCTGTCCGTGCGGCTGAACGGCGAAAAGGCCGGCGCCGTCGAGCTCGACCTGACGGTCGCTTTCACGGACACCGGGGAGCAGTTCGCCGTAACGGTCGAGAACGCGGTGTTCCACCACCGGCCGGGCCGGGGCGGACCCGAAGTCCGGCTGACCCGGGACCTTCTGGTGGACCTGGTGCTTGGGGCCAGGGCCCCGGAAGAGGCCGGGCTCGAGGGCGATGGCGCCGGCGCGCTGGTCAGCCTCCTCTCCCTGCTGGACCGCTTCGACCTGTGGTTCGAGATTTCGGCTCCCTGAGACGCCTGCAGCCGGGGTCAGGAAAACCGTTGGCGGACGCAGCGTCGCCTTCCTAGGTTGCCCGCCAGTCGGAATGTCGGGAGATGAGCTTTGCTGGGCAGACTTGAGCCGGCGACGATCCAGGAGTCCGACGAGGCTCTGCGCGAGCCGGTGCGCGCCTTTCTCGCGGAGCGCCTGGCCGGCGTGCCGGGCGCGACAAGGGCGCGGACCTGGATGGGCTTCGACGCCGACTTCTCCAGGGCGCTCGCCGAGCGTGGCTGGGTGGGGCTGACCCTGCCGGCTGAATACGGCGGCGCCGGGCGCGGCCACTTCGCCCGTTTCGTGCTGATCGAGGAGCTGCTGGCCGCCGGCGCCCCGGTGGCCGCGCACTGGATCGCCGAGCGCCAGAGCGCCCCGCTGATCCTGCGCTACGGCACCGAGGCGCAGCGCCGGTTCTTCGTGCCGCGCATCTGCAAGGGCGAGGCGTTCTTCTGCATCGGCATGAGCGAGCCCAATTCCGGCTCGGACCTCGCCAGTGTCCGGACCCGGGCCGAGAAGACCGCCACGGGGTGGAGACTGAACGGCTCCAAGCTGTGGACCACCTACGGCCACAAGGCCCACTACATGGTCGCCCTGGTGCGCACCAGCGGCGGTCCCGACGACCGGCAGGCCGGGCTTTCGCAGCTCCTGATCGACATGTCCCTGCCGGGGATCACGGCGCGGCCGATCCGCGACCTGGCCGGAGACGCTCACTTTTCCGAGGTGTTCTTCGAGGATGTGGAACTGGCCGAGGACGCCCTGATCGGCGCCGAGGGCCAGGGCTGGTCCCAGGTCAACGCCGAGCTCGCCTTCGAGCGCAGCGGTCCCGAGCGGGTCTATTCCAGCACCGTGCTGATCGACGAATGGCTGGACTTCATCCGCGGCCGTGGCGGTCCCAGCGACCTGGAGGCCGACCTGGCCGGGCGGCTGCTGGCCCAGCTGGCCACCCTGCGCAGCATGTCGCTCGCCGTCACCGGCCAGCTGGCCCAGGGCAAGAGCCCGGTGGTCGAGGCGTCGATGGTCAAGGACCTGGGCACCAGCTTCGAACAGTCGATCCCGGGCCTGATCACCGACCACCTGGCCTCGGCGGACGGCCCGGTTCCGTCGTCGCTGCTGGCGACACTGGAGTATCTGGCGGGCATGAGCCCGACCTTTTCCCTGCGGGGCGGCACGCGGGAAATCCTGCGCGGCATCATCGCCCGCGGCCTGGGCCTGAGGTGACCTGA
>DASUIJ010000411.1:0-11192 GCA_036279815.1 Phenylobacterium sp.
CCTGATCGTGACCTCGCCCGAGGTCGCCAGGAGCCTGAACCGGCCGCTGGTGAAGGTGATCGGCGCAGGCGAGGCCCCCAAGGGTCCGCGCGGCGGCCTCGACCTGGACCTGACCCATTCGGGCGCGGTCTGGTCCGGCCCGATCGCGTTCGGCGAGGCCGGCGTGACGCCGCAGGACATCAAGTACGCCTCGATCTACGACAGCTTCACCATCACGGTGCTGATGCAGCTCGAGGACCTCGGCTTCTGCAAGAAGGGCGAGGGCGGCAAGTTCGTCGCCGACGGCAACCTGATCTCCGGCGTCGGCAAGCTGCCCTTCAACACCGACGGCGGCGGGCTGTGCAACAACCACCCGACCAACCGCGGCGGCATCACCAAGGTGATCGAGGCGGTGCGCCAGCTCCGCGGCGAAGCCCACCCGAAGGTCCAGGTCCCCAACTGCGACCTGGCCCTGGCCCACGGCACCGGCGGTTCGCTGGGCACCCGCCACGGCGCGGGCACCGTCATCCTGGAACGGGAGTAGGAACATGAGCGAAGTCCAGACCAAGCCCGAAGCCCAGGTCCGCAAGATCCCCGCCCCGGCGGTGACCATCGAGTCCAAGCCGTTCTGGGACGCGGCCGCGGAAGGCCGGTTCCTGATCAAGCGCTGCAACGGCTGCGGCAAGGCGCACTGGTATCCGCGCGCCCTGTGCCCCTACTGCTTCTCGGACGACACCGTCTGGGAGGAGAGCCCCGGCGAAGGGGTGATCTACACCTACAGCGTCATGCACCGCTCGCCGACCGGCCCCTACGCCATCGGCTATGTGACCCTGAACGAAGGGCCGGCGGTGCTGACCAACTTCGTCGACTGCGACCTCTCCAAGCTGGCCATCGGCCAGAAGGTGAAGGTGAAGTTCCAGGACACCGAGGGCGGCCCGCCCGTGCCGGTGTTCCAGCCGGTCTAGACGCCGAGCCCGGGGCGTCCCTCGCGGGGCGCCCCTTGGCCGCGCGCTATTCCTGCGCCTTGGCCGCCTTGTTCAGGTCGGGGGCGTTGGGCGAGTTCATGGCCGCGCCCTTCTGGGCTCCGGCCTTCAGGGCCTCGGCGGCGCCCTCGTGCGCCAGGATCTTGCTGAGCACCGCCTGGCCGGCGCGGTCGAACCATTCGCGATTGTCGATCACGTACTGGCGGGAGGCGCGGTAGCCCTCCAGAAGGCCGTGGATCTCGGGGATCACGTAGCGGGCCACGAGGTCCCAGCTCTTCAGCGTGTTCTCGCGGTTGGCCCAGTCGTGGGCGAAGCCCAGCACCGTTCCGAAGCCGCCGGCCGAAGCCGAAAGCTTGCGGATCGCCGCGATCAGGTCGTCCGGCGTGCCTATGACCGAGGCCGCGCCGTCGACGAAGGCCGTCTCGTCCACCGCCTGGTCAGGGCTGGTGAACGGATTGGCGCCCGGCCGCATGAGCGTGCCGACCGTGTATTCGTTGTGCCACTTCATCAGGCCCTGGCCGGCCTGGGCCCGGGCCTCCTCGCGGGTCTCGGCGATGTGCCAGGACATCAGCACCCGCCAGTCCTTGCGGTCGATCTTCATGCCCGACTTGGCCGCCGCCTGCTCGGCGAAGCCCCACTGGGTGGGCAGGGCGGCGAGGCCCGCGTCGGAATTGGAGCCGATCGACAGCACGCCCAGGCCGTACTTGCCGGCCAGGGTCATGCCCGAGGGGCTGATGGACGAGGCCGTCACCATCGGCATCTCCTCCTGCAGGGGGAAGAGCTGCAGGCGCGCGTCCTGCAGGGTGAACCAGTCGCTCTGGTGGCTGACGCGCTCGCCGGCGAACAGGCGCTTGATGACCCCGATGGCCTCGTCCTGGCGATCCCGCTGGGTCATGGGATCGATGCCCAGGGTGTAGGCGTCGGACGGCAGCGCCCCGGGCCCGGTGCCGAAGATCACCCGGCCGCCGGTCATGTGGTCGAGCTGGACCATGCGCTGGGCGATGTTGAAGGGGTGGTGATAGGGCAGCGAGACGACCCCGGTGCCCAGGCGGATGCGGTGCGTGTTCTCGCCCACCGCGGCCAGGAACATTTCCGGCGAGGCGATGACCTCCCAGCCGGTGGAATGGTGCTCGCCGACCCAGAACTCGTCGAAGCCCAGGGCGTCCAAATGAGCCGCCAGCTTGATGTCGTTGCGCATCTGCAGCATCGGGTGCTCGCCGATGGGGTGGTGCGGCGCGAGGAAGGCGCCGAATTTCATGCGGGCCATGGGCGGTCTCCGGAAATGAGAATCGAAATCTGTCGGCCCAGCCCTAGCGCAATGACCTAGGGACTCCGCCAGGAGTTTTTTCAGGGCGGGGATCACTTTGCATGCGCTCGGCCGCCAGGCGCGCCACCAGCGGCCCGGCCTCGCGCGGGTGGCGCAGGCGGTGGACCTGCAGGTGGGCGCTGGCCGGTTCGGCCAGGGCCGCCTCCAGCCGGCCGCGGCGGCTGTTGTGCGTTCTCCAGGCCCAGCGGATCGGATGGTCGGGACTCAGCCACGCGCTGAATCGCTCGCGGTTGCCGGTGCCCGGCCAGAGCTCCTTGCGGTCCAGGGCGCGGGCGAGCGAGCGGCCGATCACCCGCGGCATGATCACGCTGCGATCGTAGTCCAGCCAGACCAGATGGGTGGCGCGCGCCCAGATCCTCGGCCGCACGAGCCCATAGTTGCCGTCGCTGACCCAGGCGGCCGGGGCGATGGCGGCCTCCACCCTGCGGACGAACTCGTCGGGGTCATGGAGGTTGAGGTCGCGCCAGTCCGCCTGCCAGTTGATCGCGTCGAGTTCGATGAACGGCAGGTCCAGCGCCGCGCCGAGGCGCCGGCCCAGGGTGGTCTTGCCGGAGCCCGAGGTTCCCATGACGGCGATCCGCATCAGGCCTGACCTCCCCTGGCGCGGAAATCCACGACCGCGACCCGGATGCATACTATGGTCGCGCCATGCGGCGGCGAACACCCATCATGCCCAGGGATCTCGGGCTCCCAAGTCTCCTTGCGGCCGTCCTGTCCGTCGCCCTGAGCGCCTGCGCCAGCACCCCGCCCAAGCCGGTCTCCCCGGCGGCGCGAGGCCATGATCTGGCCCAGCGCGCCTGTTCGGCCTGCCACGCGGTGGAGCCGGGCGGGACCAGCCCAAGGGGCGCCGCCCCGGCGTTCGGAAGCCTTGAGATGCGTCACACGGCAGGCCTGGAAGGCCGGGTCGCGGACCTCGCGCGACAGGGCCACTACGGCATGCCGCCGGTCCAGCTGAGCTCCGAGGACGCCCGCGACCTGGTGGCCTACATCCAGAGCCTGGGCGCGCCCTGAGCCGACAGACGCCTCAGTCGTCCTTCAGTCCCATCTCCGCGCGAACCTCGGCCGTGTCCTCGCCGAGCCTGGGCGCGTGGCGGCGGATGTTGGACGGCGAGCCGGTGAAGCGGACGGGGGGCTTGATCAGGTTGTAGGGCCCGGCGTGGGGATGCTCGTGGCGCTCGAAGAATCCCACCGCCTTGAGGTGCGGGTCGTCGGGCAGATCGTCCAGGCGCGCGGTCTTCACAATCGGGATCGACAGCGGCTTGAGCAGGTCAAGCCATTCCTGGGTGGTCTTGGACTGGGTGACCTCTCCCACCAGGGCGTAGAGCTCGCCGATGTGCCTGGCCCGGGTGGCGTAGTCCGAGAAGCGCGGGTCCTTGCCGAAGGTGTCGCCCATCCCGGCCGCGGCGAAGAACTGGTCCCACTGCTTGTCCGTATACGGAAGAAGTCCGATATAGCCGTCCTTGGTCTGGTAGGGCTTGCGGTTGGGATTGGCCACCCGCTGGTAGGCCCACTGGCCGGTGGGGGGCTCGTAGGTGTGGTCGTAGAGGTGCTCCACCAGGTTGAAGCTGGTGACGCATTCCAGCATCGGCACCTCGATGAACTGGCCCTCGCCGGTGCGTTCACGGTGCAGCAGGCCCGCGGTGATCGCCTGGCACATGAACAGGCCCGAGACCTTGTCGGCCACCAGGGTCGGCAGGATGCGCGGGGTGGGATTGCCGTCGGTGCGGGGCAGCAGGTCGGCCAGGCCCGAGGCCGACTGGATCAGGTCGTCATAGGCGGGCTCGCCCGCATAGGGGCCGTCCGAGCCGTAGCCGGCGGCGTGGACATAGACCACGTCGGGACGCAGGGCTTTCACGTCCTCATAGGCCAGGCCCAGGCGCTTCAGGCCGTCATAGCGGATCGAGGTGGCGAAAACCTCGCAACTGCGGATCAGCGCCTCCAGGAGCGGGCGCGACTTGGGGTCCTTCATGTCGACCAGGACGGAGCGCTTGTTGCGGTTGATGGCCAGGAAGATGGGGCCCAGGTCCCGGGGCGTGTCCTTGGGCACATGGCCCGCCCAGCGCATGATGTCGCCGCCGTCGCCGCGGCCGGAACCGGGATCCTCGAGCTTGATGACCTCCGCCCCCTGGTCGCCCAGCATCTGGGTGGCGTAGGCGCCGAACACCACGCTGGTGAGGTCGAGGATGCGGACGCCCTTGAGCGGGCCGGTGGCCTCAGCCGCCAGTTGTCTGGTCTCCGTCACGGGCTCCCCCTCCATTTGCTGGTGTTTCCGATGGCGTAGCAGAGCCCGGACCGTTGGCAATCCTTCCGCCACGTGAGACGCGATTTCCGCATATGTGGAAATACTGTCGGCCGCTCGACCGGACCCGCGGGCCGCGCGCAAAGTCGGAAAAAGAACGATCGGGAGGACGCCATGGACTTCGCACTGGCCGACGAGCACCGGATGCTCAAGGAGCTGGCCCAGCGGTTCGTGAAGGACGAGCTGATGCCGCTGGAGGCCAACGTGCTGGCCCGCGACGCCGGCGGCCAGGGCATCTGGCTGTCGCCCGAGGAGCGCGCGCATGTGGACGAGGTGTCCCAGAAACTGGGCCTCTGGGGCCTGGACGCCCCGGAGGAGATGGGCGGCTTCGACCTGCCGCAGGTGGCGCTGATCGGGGTCAACGAGGCCCTGGGCTCCACCGTGACCCCCTACACCCTGCCGCCGGACTCGCCGAACCTGCGGATGCTGATGGCCACGGTGAACGAGCGGCAGCGCGAGGCCTATCTGGCGCCCTACGCCGCCGGCAGGACGGTGAGCGCCATCGGCATCTCCGAGCCCGGCGCCGGCGCCGATCCGGCCGGCATGATCACCCGGGCGGTGCGCGACGGCGACGACTGGGTGATCACAGGCCGAAAGATCTGGACCAGCCGGGCGGCGGAAGCCGACTTCACCATCGTCATGGCGGTGACCGACAAGGAGAAGGGCGCGCGCGGCGGGATGAGCGCCTTCCTGGTCGACAAGGGCACGCCGGGCTTCAACGTGTTGCGGCGCATCCCGATGATCGGCGGGGCCTTCACCTACGAGGTGGCGCTGGACGACGTGCGGGTGCCGGACTGGAAGCTGCTCGGAACCGAGGGCCAGGGCTTCGCGCCGATGCAGGTGCGGCTGGGCACGCGGCGCCTGGAGATGGCGGCCTGGTGCATCGGGCTGTCGCAGCGGGCGCTGGACATGATGTGCGAGTACGCGCCGCAGCGGGTGACCTTCGGCCAGCCGTTGTCGGACCGCCAGGCGGTGCAGTGGTGGGCGGCGGACGCGGCGATGAAGATCCACGCCGCGCGGCTGATGACCTATGATTGCGCCTGGAAGCTGGACCAGGGGCGTGACGTGCGGCAGGAAATCTCGATGGTGAAGGTGTTCGCCACCGAAATGGCCTGGGAGGTCATCGACCACGCCATGCAATGCTTCGGCGCCATGGGGATGACCAAGGAAATGCCGCTGCAGCTGATGGCCGCCAGCGCGCGCAACATGCGGATTTATGACGGGCCCTCCGAAGTCCACCGGATGGTGGTGGCCCGAAACCTGATGGGAACGAGACGATGAGCACGACGACAGACACCCAGGAGATCACGGTCTCCAAGTCCGGGCATGTGGCCACGGTGACGCTGAACCGCCCGCCGAACAACCATGTCTCGGTGGGGCTGATGCGCGACCTGGCCGACACCCTGGAGCGCCTGGACGGGGACGCCGACGTCCGTGCGGTGGTCCTGGCGACGGCCGGCAAGGCGTTCTGCGCCGGGGCCGACCTGGTGGCCTCGGACGGCATCGCCAGCAACGGCATGGGCGGGATCAACGCCCTCTACGACCAGGCGGTGCGTCTGTTCTCGGTGGAGACGCCGATCGTGGTGGCCGTGCAGGGCGCGGCCGTCGGCGCCGGCCTGGGCCTGGCCCTGGTTGGCGACTTCCGCGTGGCGGCGCCGGAGGCGCGGTTCACGGCCAATTTCGTCAAGCTGGGATTCCATCCGGGCTTCGGCCTGACCCACACCCTGCCCCGCGTGATCGGCGAGCAGCGCGCGGCGCTGATGTTCCTGACCGGACGCCGGGTGAAGGCGGAGGAAGGCCTGGCCTGGGGCCTGGTGGACGAGGTCGTCCCGCTGGAGGACCTGATCCCGGCCGCCCAGCGCCTGGCCGCCGAGATCGCCGAGAACGCGCCCCTGGCCGTGGTGGCCACCCGCAAGACCATCCGCAGCGACCTGGCGGCGGCGGTGCGCAGCCAGACCGACCACGAACATGCCCAGCAGACCATCCTGCGCGCCACGGAAGACTTCGCCGAGGGCGTCCGCGCCGTGCAGGAACGCCGGGCGGGGAACTTCAAGGGTCGGTAGGGGAACGGCGACCCGGGCGCGGTTGCGCGGGTCCTACGGCTGGCCCTTGCCGAGCTGAGCCGCCTCGCGGGCCAGGCGTTCGATCTTGCCCCAGTCGCCGGCCTTCATCGCCTCGGCGGGGGCCACCCAGCTGCCGCCGACGCAGATGCAGTTGGGCTGGGCCAGGTAGTCCGCCGCGTTGGCGAGGCTGACGCCGCCCGTGGGGCAGAACATGGCTTGGGGGAACGGGCTGGCGAAGGCCTTCAGGGCGCCGACGCCGCCGACCACGTTGGCGGGGAACAGCTTGAAGGTCTCGTAGCCCATGGACAGGCCGGCCATCAGTTCCGTGGCCGTGGCGACCCCCGGCAGCAGAGGCAGGGGGCCGTCGTCGAACTCCTCGCTCCCGATCAGGCCGGGACTGACCCCGAACCGTGCGCCGGCGTCGTAGGCGGCCTGGCGCATGCCGGCGTTGAGGATGGTGCCGGCGCCCACCACCGCGCCCTCGATCTCGCCGGCGATGCGGCGGATGCAGTTGATCGCCGCGGGCGTGCGCAGGGTGACTTCCAGGGCGCGGAGGCCGCCGGCCACCAGGGCCCTGGCCAGGGGAACGGCATGGGCCTCGTCCTCGATGATCAGGACCGGGACCACCGGGGCGAGCCTGAGGATTTCCGACAGGGTCAAAGCGGGTTTCCTTCCATCTGTTCCAGCGCCCGCGCCGCTCCCACCAGGGCGGCGAAGGGGTGGACGATCAGGGCGGTGGGAATGTCGGCCATGTAGTCGGAGAGCCGGCCCTTGGCCTCGAACCGGCGGCGGAACTCGCCGGTCATGATCCGGTCGATCAGCTTGGGCGCGATGCCCCCGGAGACATAGACCCCGCCCCGGGCGCCGTAGGTGAGCGCGATGTCCCCGGCCACGGAGCCCAGGATGGCGCAGAACCGGTCGAGGGTCTGCAGGGCCAGCGGGTCGCCGCCGCCCAGGCCCGCGGCGGTGATCGACTTCTCGTCGGCCAGCGTCGCCTCGACGCCGCCGATTTCGGCCAGCGCCCGGTAGAGATCGACGATCCCGTGGCCCGAGAGCACGCGCTCGATGGAGACCCGGCCGTGGCGGCGCGCCAGGATCCTCAGGACCTCGATCTCGACCTCCTCCACCGGGGCGAAGGCCGCGTGGCCGCCCTCGCAGGCGATGGCCACGTCGCCGCGGTCGGAACGGGCGAGACCGGCGACGCCGAAGCCGGTGCCGGCGCCCAGCACCACCAGCGGCGCGGCGTCCGCCCCGCGCAGTTGCGGGCCGATGCGGCGCAGGTCGTCGGCGTCCAGCAGGGGCGCGGCCAGGGCCTGGGCCGCGAAGTCGTTGAGCAGGCGCGCGGCCTCGAACTCGAAGGTCCCGACCAGCTCGCCCTCGGAGACCCGCCAGTCCAGGTTGGTGAACTCGATCTCGCCGTCGACCACCGGGCCGGCCACGGCGATCGCCGCGCGGGGCGGACGCTTGCGGCCCGTGGCGGTGTCCAGATAGGTGGCGATCACGTCGGTGAGGCTGGCGTAGTCCTTGGCCGGATAGGTCTTGGGGTGGCGGATGTGGCCCTCGTTGTCCACCAGGGCCAGGCGCGCGTTGGTGCCGCCGACGTCGCCCACCAGGCCTGTGAAAAAGGTCTTCACGCCATGCCCTCGAACAGCACCGACGCGCCCGCCTCGGCCGGGCCGACGGCGCGGCGCATGTGGCCGAACAGTTCGCGGCCGTAGCCGTGGCCCACCGGGCTGGCCGTGGCGGGCGGCCGGGCCTGGAACTCGGCGGGGTCGACCTTGACCTCCAGGGTCCCGGCATGGGCGTCCAGCCGGATCATGTCGCCGTCGCGGACCCGGGCGAGCGGGCCGCCGCCCATGGCCTCCGGCGAGACGTGGATCGCCGCCGGGACCTTGCCAGAGGCGCCGGACATGCGGCCGTCGGTGACGAGGGCCACCTTGAATCCCCGGTCGAGCAGCACGCTCAGGGTGGGGGTGAGACTGTGGAGTTCGGGCATTCCGTTGGCCTGGGGTCCCTGGAAGCGGACCACGGCGATGAAGTCGCGGTTCAGCTCGTTGCGTTTGAAGGCGTCGATCAGCTCGTCCTGGTCCTCGAAGACCACGGCGGGCGCCTCGATGACCAGATGCTCGTCCTTGACCGCCGAGGTCTTGATGACCGCCCGCCCGAGGCCGCCGGAGAGCAGGCGGATGCCGCCCTCGGGCTGGAAGGGGTCGGTGGCGGGCCGCAGGATGTCGCGGTTGAGGCTTTCCGCGGCCCCCTCGCGCCAGACCAGTTCGCCGTCCTCGAGGAAGGGCTCGCGCTGGTAGAGGCGCAGGCCCGCGCCGGCGACGGTGACCACGTCCTCATGGGCGAGGCCGGCGTCCAGCAGCTGGCGCACCACGAAGGCCATGCCGCCGGCGGCGTGGAAGGCGTTCACATCCTCCGAGCCGTTGGGATAGACCCGGGCCAGCAGCGGCGTGACCCTGGACAGCTCGTCGAAGTCGCTCCAGTCGATCACCACTCCCGCGGCCCGGGCCATGGCGACCAGGTGCAGGGTGTGGTTGGTGGAGCCGCCGGTGGCCAGCAGGCCGGCCATGGCGTTGACGATGGTCTTCTCGCTGACCACCGCGGACATCGGCGTGTAGGCGTCGGACCCCTGGGCGATCGCGATGGCGCGCTTCGGGGCGGCGGCGGTCAGGGCGTCGCGCAGCGGCGTGTCGGGATGCACGAAGGCCGCGCCCGGCAGATGCAGCCCCATCATCTCCATCATCATCTGGTTGGAGTTGGCGGTGCCGTAGAAGGTGCAGGTTCCGGGCCCGTGATAGGACTTCATCTCTGTGTCCAGCAGCTCGTCGCGGGTCGCCTTGCCCTCGGCGAACAGGGCGCGGACGCGGGCCTTCTCGCCATTGGGGAGGCCAGAGGTCATCGGGCCGCCGGGAACGAAGATCACCGGCAGGTGGCCGAAGGCCAAGGCTCCGATGGTCAGGCCCGGCACGATCTTGTCGCAGATCCCCAGCATCAGGGCGGCGTCGAAGGCGTCGTGGGTCAGGGCGACGGCGGCGGCCATGGCGATGACGTCGCGGGAGAACAGCGACAGCTCCATGCCCGGCCGGCCCTGGGTGACCCCGTCGCACATGGCGGGCACGCCGCCGGCATACTGCGCCGTGCCGCCCGCCTGTTCGGCGGCGGCCTTGATGATGGCCGGGAAGCGCTCGTAGGGCTGATGGGCCGAGAGCATGTCGTTATAGGCCGAGACGATGGCGACGTTGGGCGCGGCGGGATTGCGCATCCGCTGCTTGTCGCCGTCGGGCGAGGCGGCGAAGGCGTGGGCCCAGTTGGCGCAGGAGAGCTTGGCGCGGCCGGGGCTCTGGCTGCCGGCGGCGGCCATGCGCGTGAGATAGTCGGCGCGGCCGGCGCGACTGCGTTCGACGATGCGGGCGGTGACCTTGGCGGTGACCGGATGCATGGCTGGCTCCTTCCGAACTGGGCCGGGGCTAGGGCGTCCAGAGGACGCGCACCGGGCCTTTAGCCTGTTCAAGCAGAGCGTGCACGGGCAGACCCCGTTCCCGATCGACGATCTCGCGTTTGCGGTCGCCGGCGATCAGGACCAGCGTCGCCCGGGCCGAGGCCAGGGCCGGAAGGGTCAGGGTGACGCGGGCCAGCGGCGGCGAGCCGACCCCGGCCGGGACCCCCAGAACGAACCGCCCGGACGCCGGGTCCAGACCGCGCGCCAGCATCGGGCTGCCGGGGATCAGGGAGGCGATGTGGCCGTCCTCGCCCATGCCCAGCAGCAGCATGTCGTAGGGGGCCAGGGCCGCCAGGTGCGGCTCGGCCAGGTCGGCGGAAGCCTCCGGCGTCGCAGCCTCGTAGCGCAGGGGCTGGAAGCGGGCGGCGGCGACGCGCCCGACCAGCAGGCGCTCGCGGACCAGCTTCTCGTTGGAGGCCGGATCGTCGGGCGGCACGAAGCGGTCGTCGCTGAGCGAGACGGTCACCCGGGACCAGTCGATCGAGGTCCGGGTCAGCCGGTCGTAGATAAGATGCGGCGACCGGCCCCCCGTGGCGATCAGGCTGGCGCGGCCGCGGGCGTCGATCCCAGACCACAGGGCCTCGACCGTCGCGGCGGCGGCGGCCTCGGCCAGGGCGGCGTCGGTGCTGAAGGCCTCGATCATCGGCGCAGGGGCGCGTGGGCGATGCGCAGGATATTGGCGGCGCCGGGCGAGCCCATGGGCAGGCCGGCCAGGATCAGCACCCGCTGGCCCGGCGGGCACAGGCCCATCTTCACCGCCTGCTCCACCGCGACCCGGGCGAGGTCCTCGGAGTCGAAGACCTCGGGCGCCACGCAGGGCTCGACGCCCCAGGCCAGGGCCAGGCGGCGCGCCGTGGAAAGGCTGGTGGTGATCGCCAGGGTCGGCTGCAGGGGCCGCTCGCGGGCCAGGCGCAGGGCGGTCTGGCCGGTGGTGGTGAAGGCGGCCAGGCAGGCCGTGGAGGCGGTGTCGGAGGCGCGGCGGGCGGCGGCCACCAGGGCGTCGGCGTCGGCGTCCTCGACCGGGTATTCGGCGCGC
>DASUIJ010000412.1:0-3630 GCA_036279815.1 Phenylobacterium sp.
GGTCGCCCACCATTCGCAGGGCGCCATCGCCGGCGTCCGCGCCGGGACGTTCTCGCCGGGCGGCGCGGCCCCGCCGCTGTCCTACATGGACCTTCAGAAGCTGGTGGCCGACGCCCGCGCCGCCCTCCAGGCCGTCGACCCGGCCGAGATCAACGGCTTCGAGGGCAAGGACGTCTTCTTCCAGTTCGGCGAGCGCAAGATGCCCTTCACCGCGGAGGGTTTCCTGATGAGCTTCTCGCTGCCCAACCTGCATTTCCACGCCACCACCGCCTACGACATCCTGCGGACCAAGGGCGTGCCGCTGGGCAAGCGCGACTACATGGGCGCCCTGCGCCTCAAGGCCTGAGCCGGGGCGGCTCCTCCGATCCGCCAAATGCCCGAACGCCGCAACCACATCGCCGCCAACCTGGCCGCCTTTCCCCGTCTCGCCCTCGAGACGGAGGATCGGCGGCGCGCGGCGGTGGCGATCCTGCTGTCGCCGGTTGACGGCGAGCTGACCTTCGTTCTGACCCGCCGCGCGCTGACCATGCGGCGCGGCGCCGGCAACTACGCCCTGCCGGGCGGCAACCTGGAGCCGGGCGAGGACGCCGTCGCCGCCGCCATCCGCGAGGCCGAGGAGGAGCTGGGCGTCGCCATGGCCCAGGTGACGGTGCTGGGGCTGCTGGACGACTTCGTCACCCTGGGCGGCCATGTGGTCACCCCCGTGGTGCTGTGGTCCCCCGATCCCCTGGACCTCGACCCCGACCCGACCGAGGTGGGCCGCGCCTGGCTGGAGCCCCTGCGCCACCTGGACCACCCCGACGCCCCGATGCGCGAGGACCACCCGGACGGCGGCGAGCAGATCCTGCGGATGTTCGCCGACAACGCCTGGATCAACCCGCCCACCGCAGCCTGGCTCTACCAGTTCCGCGAAGTCGCCCTGCACGGCCGCCACACCCGGGTGGGCGCGGTAGGCCAGCCGGAATGGACCGCCCGCTAGACCCGGCTCACGCCGCGCGGCCCCGCGTCCCGGTCACGCCGACGCAGATCAGCAGCTGGCCTGCGAAATACAGCCCCCAGATCGCCAGCCCGATCCAGGTCGTCTCGCTGAGCGGTCCGGCGCGGGCGAAGATCAGCAGGTCCGAGACCACGAACATCAGCGCCCCCAGCCCCACCCGATAGCGCGGAAACCGGCTGATCCAGGCGCAGGCGGCCATGGCCGACAGCCCCAGCGCATAGAGGGCGATCCCCGGCGCCTGGGTGCGGTCTCCCGGCAGCAGCCAGGCCGTCGCTACGGTGGCGGGCACGATCAGCGCCGCCAGCAGCGCCTGGCTGGTCGCCAGGGCCGGGCGGCGGTTGCGAAGGTAGAGCGCGATGGCCACCAGGTGCCCCGCCAGGAAGGCCAGGGCCCCGGTGGTCAGCCCCGCCGTCTCCAGCAGCACGTCGCCCAGCGCGCCCAGCCCCAGCACCGCGCACAGCAGCCAGCCGTCCGCATCCCGCGCCCGCCATCCGGCGTAGAGCGCCAGCAGGCCGACCCCGGCGCCCTTCCAGGCGGTGCTCGCCACCTGCGACAGGGGCAGGTTCCACGAGGCCACATAGCTCACCCCGGCGAACACGGCGGCGTAGAGGATCCAGGCGGCGGGGTCGGGTCTTCGGGCCATGCCGGGCGGCTCCAAGGTTCGGGGGCGGGTGACGACAGCGGCCTCGGAAGGACCGTCCGCGCCCACAATAGCCAAGCTTGCGCGGAAGCCCACCCAACCCTGGATTGCTGGACCCGCACGCCCGGCGAGCGCCACCCTGCGGCGAGCCAAGCCGAGGCGCCCCACCGTGTGCAATGAATACCAGGTCCGCGTGAAGCGCGGCGAGTACGACTGGCAGTTCTCCCAGATCAAGGTCCCCCTGGACTGGGCCGACCCGGCGCCCAACCGCGACCCGGACGACCCGTTCCGCCCCACCAACCGCGCCACCATGATCCGCGCCCGGGACCCGGCGAATCCGCGCGCCGGCCTGGAGGGGATGGAGCGCCGCTGGTGGCTGGTGCCGTTCTTCCACAAGGGTCCGGTGGCCGCCTGGAAATCCATGTGCACCAACGCCCGGATCGAGACGGTGGACACCGCGCCCACCTTCCGCGAGGCCTACAGGCGCCGCCGCGCCCTGATCCCGATCACCAGCTTCATCGAATATGACGAGCCTCCCGGCTGGCAGAAGGGCAAGCCCAAGCGCCGTTGGGAGGTCACCTGGGAGCCGAAGGACGAGGCCGACAAGGTCCGCTTCTTCGCGGGGCTGTGGGAACGCTCCACCCCGTCGGACCTGTCCGAACCCCTGGAGAGCTTCGCCTTCATCACCGGTCCCCCCGGTCCCGACATCGCCCAGGTCCACGACCGCCAGCCCGCCGTCCTGACCCTGGAGCAGGGCCTGGCCTGGCTCGACCTCGACGGGCCGGGCAAGGCCGGCCTGGTCACCGAGACCCCGGCGGGGACCTACCGGCTGGAGGAGAAGCCGCGGGAGGCGGTGATGTCGCGGGAGATGCGGCGGTCGCTGTAATTCGGGGACACGAGGCGCCGTCCCCGGTCTATCCCCGGAACGCCCCGCTGACAGCGGCCCCCCAGCTAATATAGGTTCAATCGTCCGGCCCATCCGCCGGACCAACGCGGCCCTCACCGAGGAGACCGCACACACGAGGGAGCGCCATGGCCGCGAAGAAATTTCCCGTCGAAGCGGGACACATCCTGATGTTCGCCCGATCGGTGGGCGACCCCAATCCCGTCTATTCGGACCCGGACTACGCCAAGACCACCGAGGCCGGCGGCATAATCGCCCCGCCCACCTTCGCCCAGGCCAGCGCCCAGTTCGATCCGGACTATTTCCTGCGGCCCAAGATCGGCCAGCCCTGGTTCGGCTCCGGCAAGAACCCCACGGGGATCACCCGCGCGCCCGGCGGCGGCGGCGGCGGTGGCGGGGGCGGCGGCCTGCATGCCGAGCAGCACTTCGAATACCACCGCGCCCTGCGCGCCGGCGACGTGCTCACCGCCACCACCACGCCTGGCAAGACCTGGGAGAAGGAAGGCAAGCGCTCGGGCAAGCTGGTCTTCTCCGAGAGCGTCACCGAATACCGCGACCAGAACGGCGAGCTGGTGATCACCGCCCGCGGCGTCGGCGTCCGCACCGAACGCCCCGTCGAACAACCCGCCGAAAAGGCTTGAGGGAGGCTCCCATGGCGCTCAGCGCGAAAAACCTGAAGGTGGGCGACGCCCACACCGCCCGCATCGTCGAAGACCTCAAGCGCACCCAGATCGTCCAGTACGCGGGCGCGTCCGGCGACTACAACCCGCTCCACACCGACGAGATCTTCGCCACCCAGGTGGCCGGATACCCCTCGGTCTTCGCCCACGGCATGCTGACCATGGGCATGACCGGCAGGATGCTCACCGACTATGTGGGCGACGCCCGGCTGACCAAGTACGGCGTCCGCTTCACCAGCCAGGTCTGGCCCGGCGACACCCTGGACGCCACCGCCACCGTCACCGGCGTGACGGAGCAGGACGGGGTGAAGCTCGTGGACCTCGACGTCTCCACCGTGAACCAGGCCGGCGTGGTCGTGCTGAGCGGCTACGCCCAGGCGCGGGTGGACGCCTAGACAAGGGGCGGGGC
>DASUIJ010000413.1:0-26014 GCA_036279815.1 Phenylobacterium sp.
TCGCCGAGACGGCGGCGCCTGGAATCGAGGCGATCCGCTCCTCCAGGTCCGCGACCTCGGTCGCCAGGGTCGGTTGGTAGCCGACGCGGGAGGGCAGCCGCCCGAGAAGACCGGAGATCTCGCCGCCCGCCTGAACGAAGCGGAAGACGTTGTCCATCAGCAGGAGTACGTCCCGCTTCTTCTCATCCCGGAAATACTCGGCGATTGTGAGCGCGCTTAGCCCCACTCGCCAGCGCGCGCCGGGCGGCTCATTCATCTGGCCGTAGACCAGCACGGTTCGGTCGAGAACCTTCGATCGACGCATCTCCAACAGCATCTCGTGCCCCTCGCGGGAACGCTCGCCGACGCCGGCGAACACTGAAATGCCGCTGTAGGTCTCGACCATCGTACGGATCAGCTCGGTGACGAGCACCGTCTTGCCGACGCCGGCGCCGCCGAACAGACCCGTTTTCCCGCCTCGGGCGAGCGGGGCCAACAGGTCGATCACCTTGATCCCAGTCTCAAGCAGCGTACGCGTTCCGCTCTGCTGAGCGATCGGGGGCGGTGGTCGGTGGATGGGCCAGCGCAGAGCATCCGTCGGGAAGGACGGGCCGCCGTCGCGCGGTGAACCCAGCACGTCGATGAGCCTGCCTAACATGGCCTCGCCGACCGGCACGGTGATCGGCCCGCCGGTGGCCCGGACCGGGACGCCGCGGCTCAGGCCTTCGGTGCTCTGCATCGACACCGCCCGCACGGTGCGTGCGTCGAGATAGGCCTGAACCTCGGCCACCACGGCCACATTCCCGTCGATCTGAAGCGCCTCGTTGATCGCCGGTAGCAGGCCGTCGCCGAACCGGACGTCGATCACCGAGCCACGCACTGCGATGACGGTTCCGATCGGATGGACGGCTGCCGCGAGGGCCATGTTTTCTGTCCGCTACGCGCGCGCTTCGCGCCGCATGATGCGCCGAACTCGGCTGTCCGGCCACCGCGGATGCCGTCCACCGGGTCGCATCGGATTTCCCATGAACAACGACAGTCCTGCGACACCAGCCTCCTGCTGGCATTGCCCCCCGTCAAGGAATGCCTGCGCAAGCCGGCCATCAGGTCGCCTTTAGCGGTGTCGCCCGTGCGGGAGTGCTGTGCCTCGTTCGGGATGATCAATGCCATCCGATCGTAAGCGACGCGCGCAATCCGGCAGGAACGAGCCCGCTCGTCTGCAATGACGAGGGGGACGGGAACGGCTTATAGACGCCATCCACGAAGAAACCGATGTTGCCCTCAAGCCCGACGCACACGTGGCGCTCGAACTCCTACAGGAGGGCAGGAGGGCAGGAGGGCAAGATAAAAGGAGAGTTGGGATCGGCGTTATTTACTGAGTTATATCAGTATATTAGATGGGATGAGAGAGCGCTTCTATGACTTGTGGTGACTTAACGCCACTCGACGTTTCACGCTGTTTCGCGAAACGTCATCGCCGCAGTCAGCAGGGCGCGTCGGGAGCTTCGGCCGGATCGCCTTGCCGGTCGCGAGCCGGCTTCTCGAAGAGCTGATCCAAGCGTGCTGACCATCGGTTCAACGCATCGCGCTTCACCGTGTCTAGGTCGGCGCGGCCGATGCGCTTCTCGAGGTAGCGGCCCCACATCCATCGCTCGCCGGCCACCGCCGGCCCAAAGCGCGATCACCGACGGGGAAGACGAGGGATGCCCGGAGTAGCGGCCAGAATGGGCGCCGAGGTCGACGGTCTGCGCGGGCGCCGGCGCGTCGACCTCTCTGTTGACCGCCTCACGCTGAACCCGTCGGCCGCAGCCCCGCGGCTCCATGCAGATAGCCGCTCACCAGGGCGCCGGGCGGGCCGGCCGCTTCGACGGCGGTTCTCAGGGCGCCGGGCGGAATCTCGCCGTCGATGAAGCGGCGGAAGGCCGCGATCACCGCCGCCATGTCGCCGGTGTGGGGCGAAAGGCGCAGCGCGCCAATCCCTGCGTCCTGGAGCGCCGCCACGGGAAGATCGACCAACTGGACGCCATGAGACAGGGTCTGGACGCCGTTGATGGCCAGGAATGGCGCGCCTTCGACGGTCTTGACCGCCATGCCGTCCGGGTCCTGGTCGCAGACGAACAGGCAGGTGTCCTTGTGGCGGCCGTGGGCGCGAGCGTGGTGGCAGCGCCCCGACAGCGCCAGGGGGAGACGGCCAAAGGCGAACAGTTCGAGTTCGAGGCCGGGGCAGGCTGAAGCGACCTGCCCGACCGAACTCAGGGGCAGTTCGACATTCGCGCACAGTCGCACGCAGCCCCGGGCGACGAGTTCGCGGGCGGTCGCCTCGTTGTAGACGTTGAGAAGAGGCCCGGCGACGAACGGGGCGTCGTGGGCGCGCTCAGCCAGGATGGAAAGATCGTTGACCTCGATCAGATCCGGGGTCTCCGCCAGGGCGCGCCCGAGCTTTCGCTCGCGGGGTGTGGAGGGCAGCGCCAGGGATGACCAGACCACCGTCTTGCCCGCGTCGGCCAGCCGCGCGGCGGCGCCCGCCAGCACCTCGGCCAGGAGCGGCGCCCGCTTGCCGCACACGACTTCGCCCAGATAGACCCGCTGCACATGAGGATTGCGGGCGACAGCGCCGTAGAAGCGGTCGACCTCCGGTGCGGGCCAGTTGAACAGCAAGGGACCCAGGCAGAGCTCCATGGGCCTCACCGCCAGGCCTTTCGGTAGGCCCCGGCGGTTTCGCGCCCTCCCTCGGCGAGATCGGACAGGCGCTGCTCGAGGGGCGCGGGG
The DNA here is from genome assembly GCA_036279815.1 of Phenylobacterium sp. Lineage (GTDB taxonomy): Bacteria > Pseudomonadota > Alphaproteobacteria > Caulobacterales > Caulobacteraceae > Phenylobacterium. The sequence continues at coordinate 2,749 of DASUIJ010000413.1, forward strand.
TCCTCTCCGCGGTCCAGGGCGTCGATCGCCGCCCGGAACGCGGCGGCCACCCGGCTGACATAGGCCTTGCCGCGTTGCCGACCCTCGACCTTGACGGCGCGGACGCCGGCCGTGCGCAGGGCCGCGAGCAGCCCCATGGCGTTCAGGCTCACCGGCTCCTCGAACAGGTAGTCCTTTGTCCCGAAGCCGTCGAAGCGGCCTTTGCACAAGGTCGGATAGCCCGTCGGATCTCCGGGCGCGAGCCGATCGACGGCCAGGCCCGCCAGGCGCGGCGTGAGGGTTTCGGCCGTGCGCTCAAACGTCACCGCCTCGGGCGGCGAACAGACCCCCGACAGGTTCGGAGACCGGCCGGTGACGTAGGAAGAAAGGGCGCAGCGGCCTTCCGTCATGACGCACAGGCCGCCGAAGACAAAGGCCTCCACCTCCACCGAGGTCTCCGCCGCCAGGGTCGCGATTTCAGGCGCCGACAGCACCCGGGGCAGGACGACACGTTTGACGCCATAGGTTTCCGCGTAGAACTGAATCGCCGGCGCCGAATTGGCGGCCGCCTGCACGGACAGATGCAGGCGCGCCTGCGGATGGGCGTCCCGCGCATAGGCGAGCACGCCCAGGTCGGCCGCGATGATGGCGTAGGCGCCGGCCGCCACAGCCTGGTCGACCGATCGCTTCCACAGGTCGGTTTGTCCGGCGCGGGCGAAGGTGTTGATCGCGACCAGCACCTTGGCGTCACGAGCCCCCGCCCACCGCACCGCCTCGTTCAGTTCGGCGGAATCAAAGTTCAGGCCGGGGAAGTTCCGGGCGTTGGTTTCGTCGCGCAGCCCGCAATAGACGCTGTCCGCCCCGGCCTGGATCGCCGCATGCAGCATGGCCGGTGATCCGGCCGGACAGACCAGCTCGATCGAGCCCATGGTTCAGGCTCCTGCCGGCGAGGCAGGCTTGCGGGCGAGCTTCGCCAGCTCATCCAGGAGCCCGTTGAGAAGCCTGTTTCCGGCCGGGAGGGCCAGAAGGTCGGATAGCCGGAGTTCGGCGGATTCCAGGGCGTTGTGCAGCGCCATGGCCGCCCCGATGTCCCCTTCGACCTGGATCGAGCGGCTGAAGAACGCGGCGTCGGCGTCGAGAGAACCATCGAACAACGCCAGCAGGTCGGCCAGCGGCGCGGACATCCGGGCGACGCCGCAGTGGGCCGCGCCGGGGCGCACCACGGACACCCGGCCATGGACAGGATGTGGCGAGAGGTCGAAGGCCACCGGGAAATCCGTCGGCGCGATGCGGAAGGTGGACCCCTGGAACGGGCCCAACCGCGCGAAGGCGTCCGGGTGCAGACGCGACAGCCGCCGGGTCGCCCGGGTCAGCAGGACCTCCACGGGACCGCGCAGGAGGAAGAGAATTTCCGCCAGCGGGCCGTCCGCATGGCCGACCTGCGGGGCCGCGTTGCCACGGCGGGTTCGTCTGACGCGCATGCTCTCTCCTCGTCGCGCGACCGTAGGCAGGGGGCGGGAGGTTCCGAATGACCAAGGTCAAGGGCGCGGCCGGCCCGGCTTGGGAACGGCTTGCCGGATATCACGGCGGCGCCTGGCGCAGGTCATGGCGAAGGTCCGGGCGGCGGCCCAGGTCGCCCGACGAAAAGGGTTGCGGGGCGCCGCCCGGTGACGGACGACTAGGCGCCATAGGAACCCAATTCATTCAGCGAGGAAGATTCAGAATGCTCAGGACGCGCATCACCGACATGTTCGGGGTCGAGACCCCCATCGTCATGGGCGGCATGACCGGGGTCGGATATGGCGAGCTGGTGGCCGCGGTGGCCAACGCCGGCGCGCTCGGCTTCATCGTGGCTCACATGTTCCCGACGGCCGAGGAGCTGAAGGCGGAGATCGAGAAGACCCGCCGGCTCACCGACAAGCCGTTCGGCGTCAACCTCACCCTGCTGCCCTCGCTGAACCCCATCCCCTACGACGAATACCGCCGGGCGATCATCGAGAGCGGGATCACCATCGTCGAGACCGCCGGACGCAGTCCGATCGAGCACCTGCCCGACTTCAAGGCCGCGGGCGTGCGGGTCATCCACAAATGCACCTCGGCCCGGCACGCCGTCACCGCCGCCCGCCTGGGCGTCGACGTGATCAGCATCGACGGCTTCGAGTGCGCCGGTCACCCCGGCGAGGACGATGTCGGCCTGGTGGTGCTGCTGCCCTCAACGGTCGATCAGGTCGACATCCCGGTGATCGCCTCGGGCGGCATGGCCGACGGCCGCAGCCTCGTGGCCGCCCTCGCGCTCGGCGCCGACGGGGTCAACATGGGCACCCGCTTCATGGCCACCCAGGAGTGCCGGATCCACGAGAACGTCAAACAGGGCATCGTCGACAACACCGAGCGCGACACGCTCATGATCAACCGCACCCTGCGCAACACCTCGCGCGTGGCGCGCAACGCCGTCTCCGAGGAGGTGCTGCGCATCCAGCAGGACACCACCAAGACCATCGACGACGTGCGCGAGCTGGTGGCCGGCGTCCGCGGGCGCACCAATGTGATGAAGGGCGGCGACCTCGACGGCGGAATCTGGACCGTGGGGCAGAGCCAGGGCCTGATCCACAGCATCCCCACCTGCGCCGAGGTGGTGCGGGACATCATGAAGCAGGCCGACGAGATCATCCACGCCCGGATCGACCGGATGGCGGCGGGGGGCGAGGCGGCCCCGGCCCGCGTTCCCCTGGCGGCGGAATAGGAGGCGGCCCGGCCGATTCCCCGCGGGGCTCGGCCGGGCGATCCCTGCTGGACGTTGCGGCGATTGACCGGCCTCAATGCGGCGCGAGGCGTTCGGGCGACAGTCTCGCATCCCGAGGTGTGAGGATTGGATGGCCGCTCACAACGCCGACGTCGCAGCGCTCTTCTACCGGATGGCGGAACTGCTCGAGATCGAGGGCGCCAATCCGTTTCGCGTGCGCGCCTATCGCCGCGCGGCCGCGACGATCGAGGACCTGCCGGAGCCGGTGGCGGACCTGATCGCCAGGGGAGGCGACCTCGACGACCTGCCCGGGATCGGCGAGGACCTGGCCGGCAAGATCAAGGAAATCTGCGAGACCGGCCGGCTCACGGCGCTGGAAGAGGTGGAGGCCCGCACGCCCTCGGCGCTCGCGGCCCTGGCGGCGGTGCCGGGCCTGGGTCCCAAACGGGTGCAGGCGCTGCATGAGCGGCTGGGGGTGAACTCGGTCGCCGACCTCCTGAAGGCGGCGCAGGAGGGCCGGGTCCGTGGTCTTCCCCGGTTCGGAGCGGCGCTGGAAGCCCGGCTCCTGGCGGAGCTGCGCAAGTCGCTCCCGGCCGGAGAACGCCGGATCAGGATCTCCACCGCCGAGGATTTCGCCCTGCCGCTGAAGTCCTATCTGGAGCGCCTGCCCGGCGTGCGGGAGGTGGTGGTGGCGGGAAGCTTCCGGCGACGGAAGGAAACGGTCGGCGACCTCGACATCCTGGCCGTCGCGTCCGAGGGCCAGGCGACCACCGACGGGTTCGCGGCCTATGACGAAGTGGCCCAGGTGGTGGCCAAGGGACCGACCCGGGCCACCGTCCTGCTCCAGACCGGACTGCAGGTCGACCTCCGCGTCGTGCCGGCCGAGAGCTTCGGCGCGGCCCTGGTCTATTTCACCGGGTCCAAGGACCACAATATCGCGCTGCGCCGCCTGGCCCAGAAGGCCGGGCTGAAGATCAGCGAATACGGGGTGTTCCGCGGCGAGGAGCGCCTGGCCGGGCGGACCGAGGCCGAGGTCTACGCCAGCGTCGGCCTGCCCTGGATTCCCCCCGAGCTGCGCGAGGACCGCGGGGAGATCGACGCGGCCTTCGCCGGCCGGCTGCCCAGGCTGGTGGAGCTTTGCGACATCCGCGGCGACCTTCACGTCCACACGCGGGCGTCGGACGGCAGGAGCACGCTGGCCGAGATGGTCGAGGCGGCCAGGGCGCTCGGCTACGAGTACCTGGCCATCTCGGACCATTCGAAGCACGCCACGGTCGCCCACGGCCTCGACGCCGCGCGGCTCTCGGCGCAGATCGACGAGATCGATCGGCTCAACGCCACGGGGCCCGGCGTCCGGGTCCTCAAGTCCTGCGAGGTCGACATCCTTCCGGACGGCAGGCTCGACCTGCCGAACGCCGTCCTGGCGCGGCTGGATTTCGTCATCGGCGCAGTGCACTCGAACTTCAACCTCTCCGCCGAGGCGCAGACGGCGCGGGTGCTCCGGGCCATGGACAATCCGTATTTCGACATCTTCGCCCACCCGATCGGGCGGCTGATCGGCGAGCGGCCGGGCTATGAGATCGACCTGCCGAAGGTCATGGCGGCGGCCAGGGCGAGGGGCTGCCTCATGGAGATCAACGCCCATCCGAGCCGGCTGGACCTGGACGACGTCCAGGCCCGGGCGGCCAAGGAGATGGGGCTCAAGGTGGCGATCGGGTCCGACGCCCATTCGACCCCGGGCCTGTCGGCCATGCGCCATGGGGTCGACCAGGCGCGGCGGGGCTGGCTGGAGGCCGCCGACGTCGTCAACACCCGCCCCTGGTCCGAGCTGGAGCCGCTGCTTGCCCGGTAGCCCACCCAATGCGGAGGTCGCCGCGTTCATCTGGCGCACGAGGTACCGCGCGCCCGGGGAGGCGACGATCGCCGACACCTGGCGGCGGGTGGCGCGGGCCGTCGCCTCGGTCGAGACCGAGCCGGGCCGCTGGGAAAAGGCGTTCCTCGAAATCCTGGAAGGATTCCGCTTCCTTCCCGGCGGCCGAATCCTCGCCGGCGCCGGAACCGACCGCGCGAGCCTCAACAACTGCTTCGTCATGGGCCAGCCGGAGGACTCGACGGAGGGCGTGTTCCGGGCGCTGCGGGAAGCCGTGGCGACGCTCCGGGCGGGCGGCGGGATCGGCTGCGACTTCTCGCCCCTCAGCCCGCGCGGGGCGATCACGGCAGACGGCGCGGTCGCGCCGGGACCCGTGGCCTTCCTGGCCCTGTGGGACGCGGCCTGCGAGACCTTCCTGACGGGGTCGCCGCGCGGCGGGGCGATGATGGGGACCCTGAGCTGCGACCACCCCGACATCGAGGACTTCATCGCCGCCAAGCGGCGCCCAGGCGCGCTCCGCCGCTTCAACCTCTCGGTCCTGGTCACCGATGCGTTCATGGCGGCCGTGAAGGACGCCGCCGACTGGCCCCTGGTCCATGGCGGCCGGACCGTCCGCACCGTTGCGGCGCGGACCCTGTGGGAGGCTCTCGCAAGGTCCGCCTACGACAGCGGCGAGCCCGGCGTGCTCTTCGTCGACCGGATCAACCGGACGAACAATCTCTGGTGGCGCGAACGGATCACCGCCGCCAATCCCTGCGGCGAGATTCCCCTGCCGGCCCACGGCGCCTGCGACCTGGGATCGCTCAATCTCGTCGCCTTCGTGCGCGACGCCTTCACCCCGGGGGCGAGGCTTGATTTCGAACATCTCGGAGCCACGGCGCGGACCGCCGTCCGCTTCCTCGACGACGTCATCGACCTCACCGCCTATCCGCTGGCGCAGCAGGGCGAGGTCGCGCGCGGCGCGCGCCGGATCGGCCTCGGCGTCACGGGCCTGGCGGATGCGTTGGTGATGCTGGGGATGACCTACGGCGAAGCGCCGTCCCTGGACCTGGCCGCCCAGGCCCTGCGCACGATCCGTGACGCCGCCTACAGGGCCTCGGTGGATCTCGCCCGCGAGAAGGGAGCCTTTCCGGCGTTCGACAGGGACCGCTACCTCAAGGCCCCCTTCGTCCGCCGGCTGCCGCAGGACGTGCTGGAGGGAATCGCGGCCTTCGGCGTCCGCAACAGCCATCTCCTGGCCATAGCGCCCACGGGTTCGATCAGCCTGCTGGCAGGGGGCGTCTCGACCGGCGTCGAGCCGGTGTTCGCCGGTGTCCAGGCGCGGACCGCGCGGGGCGAGGACGGCAGTCCGGTACGACTTGAGGTGACGGACCCGGCGCTCGCGCTCTGGCGCGCCCGCACGGGGAGCGGCGGGGAGCCGCCGGGGTTCGTGACTGCACAGGCCGTGCCGGTGACCGCGCACCTGGACATGCAGGCCGCGCTGCAGCCCTTCGTCGACAATGCGATCTCGAAGACCATCAACGTCGCGGCCGACTGCCCCTTCGAGCAGTTCCGGCCGATCTTCGACATGGCCTACGAGCGGGGCCTGAAGGGGTGCGCGGCGTTCAGGCCGACGCCTGTCCGGCCACCGGTCCTGGAGGCGCAGGACGAGGCCTCGGCCTCACCCTGTCATCTGGGCGGAACCGTCTGCGACTAGACCGTCGCGGGGCGCGATTTCCCCTGGGCGTGAACCGTCGAGGCCTGCGCCCCCTTCTCGCCTTCCGACTCCACGAACCGGACTTCGGTCCCGGGGGCCATGTGATCGAAGCCCCCGTTCACCACCGCGTTGCGGTGGAAATAGATTTCCCGGCCGTCGGCGCTCTCGATGAAGCCGTAGCCCTCGTCCTTGAAGATCCTGGCCACGTGACCCTGCGGCGGCGCCTCGTGGACCTTGACCTGGCCCTGCATCCGCCGACGCCGATCCTGCAGCCGCCGGCGCGCCGCGGCGAAGGCGTCGCGGACGGTGACGAAGGCGTCCTCGTGGGAATGGTCGGCGGGCGGGTTGCGATCGATCACCACGTCGCCCTCGGCCGGCGTGGTGATCTGCAGGTGGACCGCATAGAGGTCGCCGTGCCGACGCCGACCGGGCCGGCCGATGACGGCGACCCGGCAGGAGATGATGCGGTCGTGGAAGCGTTCGAGCTTCTCAGCCTCCCGCTCGATCCGCTGCTGAAGCGCGTCGCTGGCCTCGAGGCCGCCCTCGAAGGTGATCTGGAGTGGAATTTGCATTTAAGGCCTCATCAAACCGGCAGTTGCCCGCCGCGCGGAATATCGTTCAGCCAGGCGCCGAGCTCATGGTCCGGCGTCTTGGTCAGGTCCTTGCGGATCGCGCCCGCCACGGTCGCCTGCGCCTCGAGCCGGACTCGGAGCTGACCGATGAGCTGGGAGGGCGCGGCAAGGACGATGCTGTCCAGTTTGCGCTGGCGGACCAGCTCCCCGGCGCGGTCGGCGACCTCCACCATGAAGGCCTCCTTGGCCGGACGGTAATAGTCCTCCCGACCCACGGCGGAGCGCCGCGGCGAAGTGCTGGAGATGGCGCGGGCGGGCGGGCTCGCGCGGAGCTCCTTACGAAGCTGCTGAAGCGCGGCGGTGTGGTCGATTTCCTCGACGGTCACGTAATGACCGTTGCCGGCCGAGCGCTCCACGTACCGAGCCCGGCCGCCGTCGGCCAAGACGAAGAGATGCTTGCGAGGCATGGGTGTCCCACCTTGAATTTCGAACAGCGAGGCTCAGGCGTAGTGCGCCGGGAAGAAACTGCGCAGCCGGGGCGGAAGGTAGTGTGCGAGCTTGGTCACTTCGCCCGGGTCCAGCTGTTCGGCGAGCACCGCGAACACCGCCTCGGTCGCCTCGTTCGGCTGGCGCGGGAACATCGCCGGGAGGTGTTTGCCCACCTCGGCGGCGAACTCCTGGGGATCGCGGATGTCGGTCGGGCCGTCGGCCGGCCGCCAGCCTTCCAGGTACACGCCGCGCAGCAGCATCGGCAGCTGGGCCGAGAGGCCGAGAACCGCCTCGGCCGGAAGGCGGTCGCGGAGCGCGTGCAGCGTCGCCCGCGCGGCGTCATAGGCCTGCTGCCGGCTGCACGGCTTCAGGCGGGCCTCGACGGCCTTGAGATAGACGTTGGTCTCTTGGACGGTGGTGTCGAAGACAGGCAATCCAGTGGTCATGGCGCGTACTCCTCGTACCCATGAAACTGGACCCGGGTGGGGGGCGGCAGTTTGACCTGGGTCAACCCCCGGCCCTATTTCCGGCGGCCGGCCTGACCAGGTCTCCGCTCGAAACAAGCGGGACCTCCAGCGCCCGCAGCCGGGCCCGCGCCTTCGCGTTCGACCCCTCGATATCAAGGCCGCGGCAGGCGTCCTCGATCACCACCGCCTCGAAGCCCGCGCGACGGGCGTCCTCCGCCGACCAGAGGACGCAGAAGTCGAAGGCCAGGCCGGCCAGGAACACTCGCTGGCAGCCCCGTTCCCGCAGATAGCCGGCGAGCCCGGTCCGGGTCGCGCGATCGTTCTCCACGAACGCCGAATAGGAATCGATCCGGGGATCGGCGCCCTTGCGCAGGATCAGGTCGGCGGCCGCCGGGTCCAGAGCCGGATGGAACGCCGCGCCCGGCGTCCCCTGGACGCAGTGGTCCGGCCACAAAATCTGCGGTCCATAGGGTAGGGCGATGGTCTCATAGGGCGCGCGGCCGGGCCAGGCGGACGCGAACGACCGGTGGTCGGCCGGGTGCCAGTCCTGGGTCAGGACCACATGGTCGAAAAAGCCCATCAGCCGGTTGATCGGGCCGACCACGTCGTCGCCGTGGGGCACGGCGAGCCGGCCGCCGGGGCAGAAGTCGATCTGCACGTCCACCGCCAGCAGCACATCGGTCCCGGCCCTGACGCCCTGCGCGCTCATGCAGGCGTACTCGCCCCGGCCAGGCGCCGGTCGACGTCCGCGGTGAGCCGCTTCAAGGCCTCGCCCACCGCCACCGGATAGGCGAAGGGATCCAGTCGGCGGAGCGGTTCGGGCAGGCGCGCGAGCTCCCGGGCCGCGTGCTCGCGGATCTCCACCAGGCTCGGCGGCTCGCCGACGCGTTTCCCGTCGCGAAGGACGGCGCGGACCAGCGGCTCGCCCGGCTGCCTGTCGTCGTCGGTGGAGAGCACGTCGCCGGCCATCCGCCCCTGGCCGTCACAGCTGCGCCAGACCTGCTTTCGGCCAGGCCAGGTGGCCTTGCCCGCGGAGAGTTTGCGCCGCGCCACGCCGGCGTATTCCTCGAGCTTGTAGGCGCAGTCCAGGGACGGGGCGTCGGACGAGGTCGTCAGGCTGGTTCCCATGCCGAAGCCGTCGATCGGCGCGCCGGCCCGGGCGAAAGCCTGGAGGTCGTCCTCGTCCAGGCCGCCGCTGGCGAAGATGGTCACCTCGCCCAGGCCGCCTTCGTCGAGGATGCGGCGCACGTTTGCCGAGAGGGCGACGAGGTCGCCGCTGTCCAGCCGCACGCCGCTCACCGCGACGCCCGACGCCCTCAGCTTCGGCGCCAGCGCCACCACCTTCCGCGCCGCCTGCTCGGTGTCGTAGGTGTCGAGGAGCAGGGTGAGGCCAGCCGGTCTCGCCCGCGCGAAGCTCTCGAACGCCTCGGCCTCGTCGTCGAAGGACTGGACGAACGAATGGGCCATCGTGCCCTGGAGCGGGATGTCCCAGAGCATTCCGGCCAGAACCGTGGCCGTGCCGTGGAAGCCGGCCACGTAGCTGGCGCGGGCCGCCATCAGCCCGGCCTCCGCGCCGTGCGCGCGGCGCAGGCCGAAATCCACCAGCCGCTTGCCCGGGGCCGCCAGCACCATGCGTGCGGCCTTGGACGCCACCAGGGTCTGGAAGTTCAGGATGTTCATCAGCCGGCTCTCGACCAGCTGGGCCAGCGGCAGGGGTGCGGTGACCCGCAGGATCGGCTCGTCGCCGAAGAAGACCGTACCCTCGGGCATGGCGTCCACGTCGCCGGTGAAGCGCAGCGCCGCCAGCCAGTCCAGGGTCGGCCGGCTGAAACGGCCGCTGCGGGCCAGCCAGTCGAGCTCCGCCGTCGACAGGCTCAGGGTCTCCAGGAACTCGACCGCCTGCTGCAGGCCGGCGGCCATCAGGAAGCCGCGCCGGGCCGGGAGCCGGCGTACGAACAGTTCAAACACGGCTGTTTCCGTGCGTCCGGCCTGCAGGTACGCCTCCAGCATGTTGAGCTGGTAGAGGTCGGTGAGCAGCGGGCTTGAGGCGGGATCGACGGAGCTGGGCAATCGGGATGTCCGGTAGGGGCGACCGACCGGGCGGATCGCATGCGGGGAGGGACCCGGGCCCGGCCTGTTGGACGGGGCCGGCGGGACGCTAGGAGCCTGCTCTGACCTCGATCTCGTTGATCACCTCGTCCACGCCCTGGATGCGCCAGGTTTCCGCTTCGGCGACCTGCCGGGCGGCGTGCGAATGAACCAGGCCGGTGAGGCGGACATAGTCACCGAACACACCCACCTTGATCTGGGTGTCGTCGAACAGCGGATTGCCGTCCAGCGCCTCGCGGATCGCCTCCTCGACCTGGTCCGGCCCGTCGTCTTCCGGCGGCTCGACGGCCAGTCCGTTGATCACGTCGCGGACGCCGGCGACGCGCCAGGGGATCGCGCCGGCGAGGCGCTTGCGGACCAGGCTGGGCGCCGACCCGTCGAGGGTGACCACGCCGTCCAGGACCTCGACGACCACTCGCCCGGGCGGGTTCGCGGGCGCGACGGTCACAGGCGCACGGTCCTCCGCCAGGGGGGACGGATTGCGGTCCTGCTCGATGGCCAGGTCCTGGAAGCGGGGATCCAGGGCGAAGAGCTGGGCGACCCTCACACGGATCTCCCCGTCGGTCATGGGCGCGGCCGCCTTCACGTGAAGCCGGTCCACCAGGCCACGTGCGTCGCTGGCGATGGCGGCGATACGAAGGGCGCGCTTCTTCGCGGCCAGACTGGCCACCTCGCCCTCGATGAGAAAGGCGCGGTCGCGCTCGAACGCCAGGCGATCGATCCGCAATTCCCTGGCGGCGAACGATCGCCGCAAAGCGGCGCGCACGCCGTCCACTCTCGTCAGGTCGGAAGCCGTCTCGGTGGTTTCGGGCATGCGACAACCCCCAGGTCCAGGGCCGGTGCTCAAGCACGCGCCGTCCACCGCTCCACCCTTGAGTCTCCTCTGGGGCGCTACGGCGGACGCGCGCGGGCCCGGTCGTCGGCTTCACCGACAGGAAGGTCCATCGGCGACCGGTCCCCGCCCTGGGGGCGGTTCGCGGCCGGCTTCACCAACCTCGTCTCCACGCGACGACGGGGACATCGAGCGCGCCGGTCATCTGGACGGCCTTGACCGAGATCAAAGTCCGCCGGGAAACTTGGGCGAACACTGCGGGCCTCCAGAAGGAGGGCGCCCACGTGCCCCAGGACCAACCCCAACTGACCCTCAGGCCCGACACCGCCTTCTACATCCTGCTGAAGGCGCGGGAGTTCCACGCCAAGGTGGAAGAGGTCGACCCGGACGAAGGCTCCAATCCCGCGGACGACAAGAATGTCGACGTGCTGGAGTTCAACCCCGGCGACGCCGTCGAAGAGGAGGTGGCCTCCGCCATCGGCGACCTCAACGAAGACGAGCTGATGGACCTCATCGCCCTGGTCTGGGTCGGGCGCGGCGACTTCACGCTGGATGAGTGGCAGGAGGCCCGCGAGGACGCCCGCCGGATCGACCGGACCCAGGTCGCCCACTATGTGCTCGGACTTCCGATGGTCAGCGACGCCCTGGAGGACGCCTTGTCCCAGCTGGGCTACGATCTCGCCACCTACCTGGACAGCGGGGTGGCGCAGCCGTCGTCAGGCTCGGGGATCGAGGTCGTCTAGAGCCCGGCGAATTTTGTCGCGTCGAGTCGGTCACGACGCCCTCGAACCGACCGCTGGCGGGCGTCGAACGGGTTCGAGCAGACCCGAATTTCGAAAAAAGATTCAGCCCTGCGCTTGCCCTCCCCGTCCCCGGTCGGCACCTTATCGCCGATAATGTGGCGGCTCTCAGCGCGCCCGGGGGGGAGAGACATCATGGCGGACACGGCGGAACCGACGACGGCCCGGCAGGACCTGGGCTTCGACCCGGAGGCGCTGCGCGCCAGGTACCGCGCCGAGCGCGACAAGCGCCTGCGCGAGGACGCGAACCAGCAGTACGTCGAGATCAAGGGCGATTTCGCCCGCTATCTGGAAGACCCCTATGTGAAGCCCGGCTTCACACGCGAGCCCCTGACCGACGAAGTCGAGGTGGCGGTGATCGGCGGCGGCTTCGGCGGCCTGCTGGCCGGCGCGCGGCTGCGCGAGGCGGGCGTCAAGGACATCCGCGTCATCGAGAAGGGCGGCGACTTCGGCGGCACCTGGTACTGGAACCGCTATCCTGGCGCGGCCTGCGACATCGAGAGCTACATCTACCTTCCGCTGCTGGAGGAAGTCGGCTTCATGCCGCGGGAGAAGTACACCCGCGCGCCGGAGATCCTGGCCCACAGCCGCGCCATCGGCGAGAAGTTCGGCCTCTACGAGAACGCCTGCTTCCAGACCGAGGTCACCGAGCTTCGCTGGGACGAGGCCTCCTCCCGCTGGATCATCAGGACCAACCGCGGCGACGAGATGAAGGCCCGCTTCGTGGCCATGGCCAATGGTCCGCTGCATCGGCCCAAGCTGCCGGGCATCCCCGGGGTCGAGAGCTTCAAGGGCCACACCTTCCACACCAGCCGCTGGGACTATGAGTATACCGGCGGCGACAGCTTCGGCGGCCTGACCGGCCTGGCCGGCAAGCGGGTGGGGATCATCGGAACCGGCGCCACGGCCGTCCAGTGCGTGCCGCACCTGGGCGAGGGCGCGGGCGAACTGTTCGTCTTCCAGCGCACGCCCTCGTCGATCGACGTGCGCAACAACACGCCCACCGATCCGGACTGGGCGAAGAGCCTGGAGCCCGGCTGGCAGCAGAGGCGGATGGACAACTTCAACGTCCTGCTGTCCGGCGGCTTCCAGGAGGAGGACCTGGTCAATGACGGCTGGACCGACATCATCCGCAACCTGGGCCTGATGGCGCGCCAGCGGGCGGAGGCCGACCGCACCGCGGCGATCGACCCCGCCGAACTGATGCAGCTGGCCGACTTCAAGAAGATGGAGCAGATCCGCGCCCGCGTGGACGCCGTGGTCGGCGACAAGTCCACCGCCGAGGCGCTGAAGCCCTACTACAACCAGTTCTGCAAGCGGCCCTGCTTCCACGACGACTATCTGGCCGCCTTCAACCGGCCCAACGTCCACCTGATCGACACCCCCGGCCGCGGCGTCGAGCGCATCACCGAGAAGGGCGTCGTGGTCGACGGCAAGGAGTACGAGCTGGACTGCCTGATCTACGCCACCGGCTTCGAGGTCGGCACCGAATACTCCCGGCGCGCCGGCTACGAGACCTATGGCCGCGACGGGCTCAGCCTGACGCAGAAGTGGAAGGACGGCCTGTCCACGCTGCACGGCATGCACGTCAGCGCCTTCCCCAACCTGTTCATCTTCTCCAATGCGCAGTCCGGCTTCACCGCCAACTTCCCGCACATGATGAACGAGCAGTCCAAGCACCTGGCCTACATCATCACCCACGCGCTGGACCATCAGGTGCGCACCGTGGAGGCTTCGGCCGAGGCCGAGGCGAAGTGGGTCGAGACGATCGTCTCCCTGGCCCTGCAGCGGCAGAAGTTCCAGGAAGAATGCACGCCCGGCTACTACAACAACGAGGGCAAGCCCTCGGCGCTGGCGGCGCGCAACGGCTCCTACGGCGCGGGGCCGGTGGCCTTCGTCAAGGTGCTGGAGGCCTGGCGGGCCGACGGCGGCCTCGAGGGCCTGGACCTGGCGCGGGAATAGGGCTCAGCCGGCCGGGACGCTGCGGACCAGCAGCACCACGGCGTCCGATCCGGCCAGCCGGTCCTTGGCGATCTCGCGATAGTCGGGACTGTCCGCCCAGTCGCGGAACGCCGCCTCGTCCGGGAAGCTCATCAGCACGAGTTTCTCGCGGTCCCAGGCGCCTTCCACCACCTGGGGGGCCTCGTCCGCGGCCAGCAGCCGGCCCCTGAACCGTCCGAACACCTCCAGGAAGCGCGCCTGGTAGCGGCCATAGGCCTCCCGGTCGCTGATGGTCAGCTGGGCGATCGCATAGACGGTCACGAAACGGCTCCTTAGCCTTGCCGATGGGGCGCCAATGTGGGCGGCGGCTTGGGCTCATGTCGAGCAAAAGCCCTTCGCCCGATCTCGTGAACAATCACTTATCGTCGATCAGTGTGCGTTGCACAATATTTACCATTGCGCTGCACCATAGCTTAAGCATTGGGCCTCATAACCCCCTCCAACGAGCGCGGCCTTCCTCCTCATTCCCGCGCCGCTGGAGAATTTGAAGATGATCCGTATTGTTGCTCTCGCCGCCGTCGCCGCCTTCGCCGCTTCCTCGGCCAACGCGTCGGAAATCCGTGTTTCGCTGACCGGCAAGACCGCCGATCAGATCCAGGCTGAAATCCTGACCGCCTCGCGCCTGGTGTGCCAGCGCGACGTCCCGGCGTCGCCGCTGTTCGTCGGCACCTACGGCCGTTGCGTTCGCGACACCTTCAAGGCCGCCCAGTCCCAGCTGCCCGCCTAATCCCGGCGAGCTCTGACCCGTTTCGAGGGCCGGCGCGAAAGCGCCGGCCCTTTTCGCATGGGCTCAGGGCCGCTGGCTTAACCCACCTGATCGCCTATAACGACGGGCATGCCGCCCCGCCTGCGCCCGACCCGCCTTGAGTATGTCGTCGATGGGGTCAGGCTGCGCGCGCAGCTTTCCGCCGCCGCCCTCGACGCCGCCGGCGACGAGACCGAGCAGCGCCGGCGCGCCCTCGAAATCCTCAAGCAGGCCCTGTTCCGCGGCCGGATGATCGCCAAGGAGCGCCTGGAGAACGGCGCCGGCGGCATCGAGACCGCGCGGCTGCTGTCCGGCGTCACCGACGAAGTGGTGACCGCCCTCTACGATTTCACCACGGTCCACGTGTTCCGGGCGCGCAATCCCACCGAGGGCGAGCGGCTGGCCCTGCTGGCGGTGGGCGGCTACGGGCGCGGAACCCTGGCGCCCTTCTCCGACCTCGATCTGCTGTTCCTGCGCCCCTACAAGCAGACGGCGCACGCGGAGAGCGTGATCGAGTATATGCTCTATGCGCTGTGGGACCTGGGCTTCAAGGTCGGCCATGCCTCGCGCACGGTGGAGGAGTGCATCCGCCTCTCCCGCGAGGACTACACGATCCGCACCTCGATCCTCGAAGCCCGCCGCCTGACCGGCGACGAGAAGCTGGCCGACGAGCTGACCCGCCGGTTCCGCGCCGAAGTGGTCAAGGGCACCGCCGCCCAGTTCGTCGCCGCCAAGCTCAAGGAGCGCGACGAGCGCCAGGAGCGGGCCGGCGCCAGCCGCTACATGGTCGAGCCCAACGTGAAGGAAGGGAAGGGCGGCCTTCGCGACCTCAACACCCTGTTCTGGATCGCCCAGTACCTGCACCCGATCGCCCAGGTCGACGAGGTCAACGGGGTGATCCAGCTCGACATGTTCGACCGGCGCGAGGTGTCGGCCTTCGTGCGCGCCTTCGACTTCCTGTGGGCGGTGCGCGGCCACCTGCACTTCGCCACCGGGCGGCCGGAGGAGCGCCTGACCTTCGACATCCAGCCGGAGATCGCGCGCCGGATGGGATACGGCGACCGCGGCGACGCGCCGGCGGTGGAGCGCTTCATGCGCCGCTACTTCCTGATCGCCAAGGAGGTCGGCGCCCTGACCCGGGTCTTCGCCGCCAAGCTCGAGAGCGAGCGGGTGAAGCAGGAGCCCAAGGGCCTGTCGCGGCTGATCCCCGGCCGGGGCCGGCTGCGCAAGAAGGCGCTCGACCCGGGCTTCCACGAGGAGGGCGGGCGGCTCAACATCGACGGGCGGGAGGTCTTCGAGCAGGACCCGGTCAACCTTTTGCGGCTGTTCCGGCTTGCCGATCAGCGCGACCTCGACCTGCACCCCGACGCCTTCACCGCCGCGACCCGGATGATCGCCCTGATCGGGCCCAAGGTTCGGCGCGATCCCCTCGCCGCCAAGGTGTTCCTGGACATCCTGGCGCACGGCCGCGACCCGCAGCGGACGCTGTCGATGATGAACGAGGCCGATGTCCTGGGCCGTTTCATCCCCGAATGGGGCCGCATCGTCGCCCAGATGCAGTTCAACATGTACCACTCCTACACGGTGGACGAGCACACCCTGCGGGCGGTGGGGACCATCGCCAAGATCGCGGCCGGCCAGTACGCCGAGGACCATCCGCTGGCCACCGCGATCATGCCGCTGATCGCCGACCGCGAGGCCCTGTTCCTGGCCATGCTGCTGCACGACACCGGCAAGGGCGGGGCGGGCGGGCAGGAAAAGGCCGGCGCCCGCGCCGCGCGCCAGGCCTGCGAACGGCTGGGCCAGGACCGCAAGCGCATCGAACTGGTCGCCTGGCTGGTGGAGCACCACCTGCTGATGAGCGACACCGCCCAGAAGCGCGACGTCTCCGATCCGCGCACGGTGATCGACTTCGCCCGGGTGGTGGAGACGCCGGAGCGCCTGCGCCTGCTGCTGGTGCTGACCGTGGCCGATATCCGGGCCGTGGGGCCGGGGGTCTGGAACGGCTGGAAGGGCCAGCTGCTGCGCGAGCTCTACGCCGCCACCGAGGCGCTGTTCCGGGGCGGCCGCGGGTCCGACCAGGCGGCCGCCGTGCGCCGCTATCACGAGAACGCGGCCTATGACGCCCGCATGCGGCTGGTGGCGGTGGATCCGGCCGCCACCGAATGGGCCCAGGCCATGGAGGACGCCTACTTCACCTCCTTCACCGACGCCGAGGTCCAGGCCCATGCGGCCCTGGCAAGACGTGCGCTGGACGCCGGGGCCGCGGCGGTGGGGCGCATCAGGCCCGACCTCAACGCCTCGGAGGTGGTCGTGGCGGCCGCCGACCGGCCGCGGCTGTTCGTGGACCTGGCCCACGCCATCACCGCGGCGGGCGCGAACGTGGTGGGCGCCCGGGTCTTCACCTCCCGCCAGGGCCAGGCGCTGGACGTCTTCTACGTGCAGGACGCGGCCGGCGGCGCCTTCGGGGCCGACAGCGTCCGCGCGCTCGATCGTCTCGCCCAGACCCTGGAGGCCGCCGGCCGCGGCGAGCCGGTCAAGACCGAGGTCAAGAAGATCGGCGACCTGGGCCGCGCGGCGGCCTTCTCCATCACGCCCACCGTCATGCTCGACAACGACGCCTCGGAAGTCTCGACCGTGATCGAGGCCTCCGGACGCGACCGGCCCGGCCTGCTGGCGGCCCTGGCCCGTCCGATCTCGGAGGCCGGGCTGTCGATCCTTTCGGCCCACATCGACGGCTATGGAGAGCGCGCCGTGGACGCCTTCTATGTGGTCGACGCCGAGGGCCGCAAACTCACAGACACGCGCCGGATGACCGCCCTGAAGGCCGGCCTGATGGCCGCGCTGGAGGCGGCCGACGCCGCCGGAACCGCACGGCCGCGGGCCAATCTCCAGAAGGCCCGCGCCAGCGTCGCGCGTTAACCGGAACGCCGCAAATCGGCCCTCATGGTGGGGCCTGTTCCACCCGGCCGGGCCCGATGCTTGACCCCCACCCTGCGCTCAGCGCACAGAGCCCGACGTGACCGCCCAGCCCGATCCGCCCATCACGACTGAACCCCGGCCGATGGCCGCTCCGGCCAAGCCCCCCGGCCTGATCCGTTCGTCGATGATCTTCTCCGGCCTGACCCTGGTCTCCAGGTTCATGGGCCTGGCGCGGGACCTGGTGATCACGGCGCGCCTGGGCGCCAGCCTGACGCCGGCGGCGGACGCCTACAACACGGCCCTGGCGTTCCCGAACCTGTTCCGCCGGATCTTCGCCGAGGGCGCCTTCGCCGCGGCGTTCGTGCCGTCCTACACCAAGACCCTCGGCGCGGAGGGGGCCGACGAGGCCGACCGGATCGCGTCGGACGCGCTGGCCACCGTGGCCGCCGCCACCCTGATCCTCACCATCGTCGCCCAGCTCGCCATGCCGTGGCTGATGCTGGTGATCAATCCGGGCTACGTCTCCGACCCAGCCAAGTTCAAGCTGGCCGTGGCCCTGACCCAGGTCAGCATGCCCTACCTGCCCTGCATGGCGATCGTCGCCCTGCTGTCGGGGGTGCTGAACGCCCGCAACCGCTTCATGCTCTCCGCCGCCGCGCCGACCGTCCTCAACGGCGTGATGCTGATCGCCGTGTGGCCGCAGACCGATCCCATCCAGGCGGCGCAGGCCGCCAGCTGGGCGATCCTGGCGGCCGGTGTCCTGCAGGCCGCCTGGCTGTGGTGGGGCGTGCGGCGCACCGGCGCCAAGATCCGCCCGGTCCTGCCGAAGCTGACCCCGGAAATCCGCACCCTGATCGGCCTGGCCATCCCCGGCGCCATCGCCGCCAGCGCCACCCAGATCAACGTCTTCATCTCGGGCATCCTGGCCTCCCAGACCCCAGGGGCGCGGAGCTGGCTGGCGGTATGCGACCGGCTCTACCAGCTGCCCATCGGCCTGATCGCCGTCGCCATCGGCGTGGCCCTGCTGCCGCGCCTGTCCCACGCCATCCAGGGCGGCGAGCACCAGGATGCGGACGACGCCATGGACCAGGCCCTGGTCTTCGCCCTGGCCCTGACCCTGCCGGCGGCGGCGGCGCTGATCGCCATGCCGTACTACCTGATCGACGGCCTGTTCACCCGCGGCGCCTTCACCAGCATCGACGCCAGGGCCACGGCCTCGGCCCTCATGCACTACGGGTGGGGCGTGCCGGCCTTCGTGCTCACCCGCATCTGCGCGCCCGCGTTCTTCGCCCGGGGCGACACCCGGGCGCCCATGCGCTTCGGCCTGATCTCGGTGGTGGTGAACATCGCGCTGGGCATCACCCTGTTCCACCTGATCGGCTTCTCCGGCATCGCCGCGGCGACCGCCACGGCCTCGTGGGTGACGGTGGTCCAGATGCTGACCACCCTGGCCAGGCGCGGCGACTACAAGCTCTCGGCCAAGGCGCTGTCGCGGCTGGTCAGGATCCTGGCCGCCAGCCTCGCCATGGGCGCGGCCCTGGCCTTCGCCTCGCACGAGCGGGCGATCCTCGAGGCGCCATTGGGGGGCTTCCACCACTTCGGCCTGCACGCCAAGGAGATCACGGTCCTGGGCGTCAGCGCGGCGGGCGCCCTGCTTTATCTGGTGCTGCTCTTCGCCTTCGGCGGGGTCACGCCCGCCGAGGTGCGCCAGGCTCTGAAACGCCGCAAGGGCGAGGCCGCGGCGCCCATCCCGGACTTGCCCTAGGCGGGCTTCGAGACTATTCGGCTGGTCATGGCTCCTGTCGGACACCTGACCTGGCGATGGCGTCGCGCCTGATCCCGCATCCGCGGCGCGCCGCCGTGCGCCTCCACGTCCTCCATATCGAAGCCTGAAGCCATGACCGAACAGACCCCTCCCGCCTTCACGGGCCCCAAGCGCGTGCTCTCCGGCGTCCAGCCGACCGGCGCCCTGCATCTGGGCAACTATCTCGGCGCCCTGGTGAAATTCACCCGCCTGCAGCACGAGATGGAGACCTTCATCTTCGTGGCCGACCTGCACGCCATCACCCAGTGGCAGGACCCCAAGCTCCTGAAGTCGCAGGTGCGCGAGATCGCCGCCGCCTATCTGGCCTCGGGGCTCGATCCCAAGATCGCCACCATCTTCCCCCAGTCGGCGGTGCCCGAGCACGCGGAACTGGCCTGGGTGTTCAACTGCGTGGCCCGCCTCGGCTGGCTCGACCGGATGACCCAGTTCAAGGACAAGGCCGGCAAGCACAAGGAGCGCGAGAGCGTGGGCCTGTACACCTATCCGGTGCTGCAGGCCGCCGACATCCTGATCTACAAGGCCACCCACGTGCCGGTGGGCGAGGACCAGAAGCAGCACCTGGAGCTGACCCGCGACATCGCCCAGAAGTTCAACCACGACTTCGAGGCGCCGGGGTTCTTCCCGCTGCCGGATCCGGTGATCGAGGGGCCCGGCGCGCGGATCATGTCGCTGCGCGACGGCTCGGCCAAGATGAGCAAGTCCGATCCCTCGGACTATTCGCGGATCAACCTGATGGATGACGCCGACGCCATCCTGCAGAAGGTGCGCAAGGCGCGCACCGATCCCGAGCCGCTGCCCGAGACCTTGGACGGACTGAAGGACCGGCCCGAGGCCCTGAACCTCATCGGCATCTACGCCGCGCTCGACGGACGATCGGCGCAGCAGGTGCTGACCGAGTTCGCGGGCCAGGGCTTCGGCCAGTCGTTCAAGCCCAGGCTCGCCGACCTCGCGGTCGCCAAGCTCGGGCCGGTGGGCGCCGCCATGCGCCGCTACATGTCCGACCCGGCCGAGATCGACCGCATCCTGACGGCCGGCGCCGCCCACGCCCGGGAGGTCGCCGCGCCCACCCTGGCGGAGGTCAAGAAGCTGGTCGGCTACTGGGCCGGCTAGGCGGCTCTTGCGCCGGACGTTGGCTCGGGTCACCGTCCGGCTCATGAGCCAACGCAAGTTCCTGGTCATCGCCGACGAAAGCCCGGAGTTTCCGGCGGCCCTGCGCTTCGCCTGCCGGCGCGCGCGGTCGACCGGAGGGCATGTGGCGCTGCTGAAGGTGATCGAGCCGGCGGTGTTCGAACACTGGAGCGGGGTGCGCGACGAGATCGAGCGCCAGGCCCGCGACGAGGCCGAGGCCTCCCTCCAGAAGGTCGCCGAGTACGTGGTCGCCGAGACCGGCCTGCCGCCGGAATTCATCATCATCCACGCCGACAACACCCGGGCGGCGCTTCGCCAGGTCATCGGGGAGGATCCGGCCATCAAGATCCTGGTCCTGGCCGCGGCGGTGGGCGGCCGGGGGCCCGGGCCGCTGGTGGCCTCCATCGCCAAGGAAGGCGTCAAGTGGGGCGCCCGAAAGGTGCCGGTGACCGTGGTTCCGGGCGACCTGACCGACGACGAGATCGCCGACCTCGCCTAGGAGGGCGCGGAATGGCGGCTTGAACCGGCGCAAGTCCTTCGCCACCTTCGCAGCCTGTTCGCACGGGAGCCGACATGGACCGCAGACTGGCGTTGGTGACGGGAGCCTCGGCGGGGATCGGCGCGGCGATCGCGCGGATCTACGCCAGCCACGGCTATGACGTCGCGCTGACCGCCCGGCGCCTGGACCGTCTGGAGCGCCTGGCCGACGAGATCCGCCTGCGCTACGGGGTCGAGACCCTGACCGTGGCCGCCGACCTGGCCGAACCCGCCGCGCCCCTGGCGATCCTGGATCATCTCGACGCCCACGGCCGCCACGTGGACGCCCTGGTCAACAACGCCGGATACGGCCTGCCCGGGACCTACGCCGCCACCAGCTGGCAGGACCAGGAGACGTTCCTGCGGGTGATGCTGCACGCGCCGTCGGAACTGGCGCACCGGGTGCTGCCGGGCATGGTCGAGCGCCGCTTCGGCCGCATCCTCAACGTCTCGTCCCTGGCCGGGCTGGTCCCGGGCTCCGGGGGCCATACGCTCTACGGGGCGGTGAAGGGCTATCTGGTGAAGTTCTCCCAGAGCCTGCACCTGGAGAACCAGTCCACCGGGGTGCACGTCACCGCGCTGTGTCCCGGCTTCACCTGGTCGGAATTCCACGACGTCAACGGCACCCGCGAACAGGCCAGCCGCTCGACGCCGGACTGGCTATGGCTGGGCGCCGACGAGGTGGCGGCCACCGGTTTCGAGGCCGTGGAGGCCAACCGGGCGATCTGTGTTCCCGGCGCGCCCAACAAGGTCATCGCAGGGCTGGCGAAGGTGATCCCGGACGATTGGGCCCTGGCGCTGATGGCCTCGCAGGGGCCGCGATTCCGGCAGGCGTGAAGCCCGGGGCCGGGACGCTACTTCGCATCCTGGTAGGGCGCTGACGCCTTCTTCAGGATCACGCCGTGAGTGGAATCGGCCACGCCCGCCAGGACGAACTGCACGGCCATGGCGCACAGGATCAGGCCCAGCACGCGGACCACGATGATCAGGCCGATCTTGCCCAGCAGCCGGCTGATCAGGGGGCTGGCCCAGAAGGACAGCATGGTCGCCAGCGCCACGGCGGCGATGACCCCGACGCTGACCGCGGCGCCGCCGAGCCCGAACTCCTTGGCCTCGCTGGCGTAGATGATCACGGTCGAGATCGCGCCGGGGCCGATCAGCAGCGGCATGGCGAAGGGCACGATCATCTTTTCGAAGCGCTTGCGGGCGTGGGCGCGGCCTTCCCCGGCCGGCCCCTCGCCGGCGCCGGCGAAGGTGGCGGTGAAGTCGTTCCGGGCCATGTCCAGGCCCAGCAGGAACAGGATGATGCCGCCGGCGATCCGGAACGCGGGCAGGGAGATCCCGAAAAAGGCCAGCAGGCCGAGGCCGGTGAAATAGAAGAAGGTCAGGAAGCCCAGGACGAACAGGGCGATATAGACCGCGATCAGCCGCGCATCCTTGTTGCGCATCCCGGCGGTCGCCGCAGCGAAGAGGGGCACGTTGCCGATCGGATCGATCAGGGCGAACAGGGCGACGAAGAAGTTGACCGCGAAGTTCTCAGGGCTCATGGGAGCGTCTTAGCCCAATTCGCATCCCGCGCCGACCTCGCCCGAGGCCGCGCGCCTGCGCCTGCCTGGAGACGCGCCATGACCGCCCTCGTCGCCGACCCCGCCGTGAAGGCCGATCCCCGCCTGATCGTGCCGCTGGACCTGCCCACCGTCGCCGAGGCCCGCGAGATCGTCGGCCGGCTGGGCGAGGCGGTCAGCTTCTACAAGGTGGGGCTGGAGCTGTTCGCCACCGACGGCATGGACTTCGCCCGCGAGCTGAAGGGCCAGGGCAAGCAGGTGTTCCTCGACTGGAAGCTGCACGATATCGGCACGACGGTGCAGCGGGCCGCCGCCGTCCTGGCCGACTCGGGCTGCGATTTCCTGACGGTGCATGGCGAGCCGCAGGTGATGGAGGCCGCCGTGCGCGGCAAGGGGCGCTCGGGCCTGAAGGTGCTGGCGGTGACCGTGCTGACCAGCCTGTCGGACGCCGACCTCGCGGCCATGGGCTATGCGGAGACCGCCAAGGCCCTGGTCGAGCGACGCATCCACCAGGCGCTGGCCGCCGGCTGCGACGGGGTGGTCGCCAGCCCGCACGAGGCGGCCCTGGCCCGGGCCATCGGCGGCAAGGATTTCCTGGTGGTGACGCCGGGCGTGCGGCCCGAATGGGCGGCCCGGAACGACCAGGCCCGCGCCGCGACGCCGGCCGAC
The DNA here is from genome assembly GCA_036279815.1 of Phenylobacterium sp. Classification (GTDB taxonomy): domain Bacteria; phylum Pseudomonadota; class Alphaproteobacteria; order Caulobacterales; family Caulobacteraceae; genus Phenylobacterium. The sequence goes on from DASUIJ010000413.1 coordinate 25,698, forward strand.
GCGCTCGCCGCCGGGGCGTCGCACATCGTCTGCGGACGGCCGATCACCGCGGCCAACGACCCGCAGGCCGCGGCGCGCCGGGTGATCGCGGAGATGGCCGGCGCCTAGGACCGGGGCGTCTAGCGGTGGCCGCCGCAGGACTTGCAGCCGCCGTGGCCGCCGGTGCGGACGCCGACGCTGACGCGGGAGCTCGAAGAGGCGTAGGCGCTGGCTGAGGCGCTGGCGCTGGAACGGGCTCCGGCGAAGCCGCCGCCCATGATCACATAGCCCCCGCCGCCATAGCCGCCGCCGTCCGGGATCGGGCCGACGCCGCCGTT
>DASUIJ010000414.1:0-10617 GCA_036279815.1 Phenylobacterium sp.
GCCTGGCCGGCGACCTGGTGGCCCCGGTCAGCCGCGGCCACGCTCCGGCGCTGAAGGCGGCCGGATGGTTCTAGAGCCATGACCGACGTCTATTCCCCGGAGAAGCGCTCGGCGGTCATGCGCCGGGTCAAGGGCAAGGACACCACGCCCGAGCTGAAGGTGCGCAAGGCGCTCACCGCGCTGGGCGCGCGCTACCGGCTGCACCGCAAGGACCTGCCGGGTTCGCCGGACATCGTCCTGCCGGGGCGGCGGCTGGCCCTGTTCGTCCATGGCTGCTTCTGGCACGGGCACGACTGCGCCCGCGGCGCCCGGACGCCCAAGGCCAACCGCGACTACTGGCTGGCCAAGGTCGCCCGCAACCGCGCCCGCGACGAAGCCGCCCGCGCCGCCCTGGAGGCCGGGGGCTGGCGGGTCGAGACGATCTGGGAGTGCGACCTGAAGGACGCCGCGGCGCTGGGCGCCCGGTTGGCGGACCTGCTGAGCCAGGGCCCCCGCCCGACGGACTGACGGGGAATGGCGGGCGCGCCCGATCCCTTGGGTTCGGACCCTAGCCCGCGGCCGCCGGGGGTTCGACCACCACCTCGGTCTTCACCGAATTGGCGATGTAGCACTCCTCGTGCGCCTCGTGGTGCAGGCGCTCAAGTTCGGCCGGCGTGGGGGCGGCGCCTTCCCAGTCGATGGCCGGTCGCAGGGCCACGCGGGTCACCGCCAGCCGCCCGGGCGCGACCTCGCCCATGATCCCCTCGGCGTCGTCGGCGTAGCGGGTGGCGACGAAGCCGGCGAGCCTGGCCCTATGCAGGAAGGTGAGCATATGGCAGTTGGAGAGGGCGGCGACGAGCATCTCCTCCGGATCGACCGCGGCCTCCACCGCCCATTTTCCGACCACGTGCGGCGAGGCCGAGGCCGGCACCTCGACGCCGCCGTCGAAGCTCAGGCTGTGGCCGCGGCTATAGCGGCCCTTGGCGAAGTCTTCGCCCGGCTTCAGCGTCCAGAGCACCGACGCCACGTACCTGGCCATGTCAGAAGGCCTCCGCCGGCAGGGCCATCATCAGCTCCGAACCGCTCGTGAGCTTGGCGAGATGGGCCTGCGCGTCGGGCAGGATACGCTGAACGAAGTAGCGGCCCAGGACCACTTTGTTGGCGTAGAAGGGATCACTTTCGCCGGCCGCGATCCTGGCCTGGGCGGTCCTGGCGATCAGGGCCCACATGTAGCTGAGCGCGGTCAGGCCGAAGAGGTGCAGATAGTCGGTGGAGGCGGCGCCGGCGTTGTCCGGGTTCATCAGCCCGTTCTGCATCAGCCACATGGTGCCCTCCTGCAGCTTGGCCTTGGCGTCGGCCAGGCCTTCCACGAAGGGTTTCAGGCCCTCGTCGGCCTGGTTGGCGGCCACGAAGGCGTCGATCTCGGCGAAGAAGCTCATCACCGCCCGGCCGCCGTCGGCCGCCAGCTTGCGGCCCACCAGGTCCAGGGCCTGAACGCCGTTGGTCCCCTCATAGATCAGGGAGATGCGGACATCGCGCATGTACTGGCTGACCGGGAAGTGCTCGGTGAAGCCCGAGCCGCCGTGGACCTGCAGGGCGTCGGAACAGACCTTCAGGCCCTTGTCGGTGAGGAAGCCCTTCACCACCGGGGTCATCAGGGCCATGTAGTCGTTGGCCTTCTGGCGCACCGCCTCGTCGGGATGGCCATGGGCCAGGTCGCCGTGCAGGGCGGTCCAGAACAGGAAGGCTCGGCCGGCCTCGATGACGCAGCGGCTGTCCATCAGCATGCGGCGCACGTCGGGATGGACGATGATCGGGTCGGCGGGACCCTCGGGATTCTTGGGCCCGGTCAGGGAACGGCCCTGCAGCCGGTCCTTGGCGAAGGCGGCGGCGGCCTGGTAGGCGGCCTCGGCCTGGGCCACGCCCTGCAGCCCGACCCCGATGCGGGCCTCGTTCATCATCACGAACATCAGGGACAGGCCGCGATTCTCCTCGCCCACCAGCCAGCCCACCGACTCCTCGTGACGGATCACGCAGGTGGCGTTGCCGTGGATGCCCATCTTCTCTTCCAGGCCGTCGCAATAGACCGTGTTGCGCGGGCCGGGCTTGCCCTCGGCGTCCGGAATGAACTTCGGCACGATGAACAGCGAGATGCCCCGCACCCCGCCGGGCGCGCCCTCGATGCGCGCCAGCACCAGGTGGACGATGTTCTCGGCCAGGTCGTGCTCGCCGCCCGAGATCCAGATCTTCGTGCCCGAGATCCTGTAGCTGCCGTCGCCCTGGGGGACGGCCTTGGTGCGCAGCAGTCCCAGGTCCGTGCCGCAGTGCGGCTCGGTCAGGTTCATGGTCCCGCCCCATTGGCCGGAGGCCAGCTTGGGCAGGTAGAGCTCTTTCTGGGCGTCGGAGCCGCCGTTGTGGATCGCCGAATAGGCCCCGTGGGTCAGGCCCGGATACATGGAGAAGGCCATGTTGGCCGAGGAGCTCATCTCCGAGAAGGACAGGTTCACCACATGCGGCAGGCCCTGGCCGCCATAGGCGGTGTCCGAGCCCAGGGCGGGCCAGCCGCCCTCGACCAGCAGCCGGTAGGCTTCCTTGAAGCCCTTGGGCGTGGTGACGGTGTGGTCGGGGCTCCAGACGCAGCCCTGCTTGTCGCCCACGGCGTTCAGGGGCGCCAGGACTTCGGAGGTGAACTTTCCGGCCTCTTCGATGATCTGCTCGACCACGTCCATGGACGCGTCGGCGAAGCCCGGCAGGTTGGCGTACTTCTCGATCTCCAGCACGTCGCGCAGGAGGAAGACGTGGTCGCGTACGGGGGGCTGGTAGGTCATGGCCGGCTCCTAAACGAGCCGGCGCGGACCGGCCCTTACTTGGCGTGCTCGAGGTCGCCGAGTCGCGCGCGCAGCACCTGATCATAGTCCGCCGCCCGGGGCAAAAGGTCGGGCCGGGTGTTGGCCAGATGGCTTTCCAGGCGCGCGCAGGCCAGGTGCAGTTCGTCGATCGCCTTGTCGATGTCGTTGCGCTGGGCTTCCAGCGCCACCACGCGCTCGCGGAACTTGGCCAGCGACTTGGCGTTCTGCGCCGCGCCGCCGTCGTCCACTTCATAGAGGTCGAGGATCTCGCCGATCTCGGCCAGGGCCAGGCCCACCCGCTTGCCGCGCAGGATCAGCTGCAGCCGGGCGCGGTCCTTGTAGGAGTAGACCCGGTTCATGCCGTCGCGCGCAGGCGAGAGCAGGCCCTTGTCCTCATAGAAGCGCAGGGCGCGCGGGGTGCATTTGAATTCCAGGCAGAGCTGCCGGATGGTGAAGGTGCGCGCAGGGCGACGCAGGTCCATAGGCATCGGATGTCCTCCCTCAAGGTCCATTCCGTATCGGTTGCCCAATACGTAAGCTTGCTTTACGTGCGCGTCAATATGATCGTTGATCAGGTATCCGCGGGGACCTGCCCCCGGGTCATCCTGGCTGTCCCGGCGGCGCCCCTGCCGGGCGGCGGCGCGACGGTCACCTTCAGCCTCGAACCGGGCGAGATTGCGGTGGGGTGGACCGGTCGGGCGACGCAGCCTTAGGGTGCGGGGTCCTCCGGGGGTGCTCCAAGCATGTGTTCCAAGTCCGTCCGCGCCATGGCGCGCCTGTCCGCCAGCATCCTGGCCCTGACCCTGGCCCAGCCGGCCTTCGCCGCCGACGCCCGGCCCGCCGACCCGGTCGCCGCGGCCACCGCCGGCGCCGCCAGGCAGGACGGCCTGCTGCCGGTCTATGTGGACAAGGCCAAGGGCCGCATCCTGCTCTCCCTGCCCCCAGTCGACGCCACCGGCGCCAACGGCCGGTTCCTCTATCTGACGGCGCTGCGCTCCGGCCTGGGCTCGGCGGACGTCGGCCTCGACCGGGCCAAGGTGGGCGACACCCAGGTGCTGGCCTTCCGCCGCATCGGCAAGAAGGTGGTGGCCGAGTACGAGAACCCCCGCTTCCGCGCCCAGGGCGCGCCGGCGGCCGAACAGACCGCGGCCCGCGAGGCCTTCTCCGCCTCCACCGTGTGGGCGGGCGACATCGCCGCCGAGACCCCCGACGGCCGGCTGCTGGTGGACATCTCCAGCTTCCTCACCCGCGACGTCATGGGCGCCGCGGACTCGCTGAAGGGCGCCGGCGAGAAGGGCTGGAAACCGGCGCCGGAGCTCAGCTTCGCCGATCCCTCCGCGGTCAAGGTGTTCCCCGAGAACCTGGAGTTCGAGGCCCGCCAGACCTTCGCCTCCGACACGCCGGGGGCGGAGGTGCGCAACATCGCCCCCGACCCCAGGCTGATCACCCTGCAGGTCCGCCACAGCCTGGTGAAACTGCCGGAGCCGGGCTTCGTCCCCCGGCGGTTCGATCCCCGCGCCGGGACCTTCTCCAACGTCGTGCTGGACTACGCCGCCCCGCTGGGGTCCGACATCGTCTACCGGATCGCGCCCCACTTCCGGCTGGAGAAGACCGATCCCACGGCCGCCCGGTCGCCGGTGAAGAAGCCGATCGTCTTCTACATCGACCGCGCCGCGCCCGAGCCGATCCGCACGGCCCTCAGGGAGGGCGTCGCCTGGTGGGCCGACGCCTTCGCCGCCGCCGGCTACGAGAACGCCTTCCGCGCCGAGATCCTGCCGGAGGACGCCGACCCGCTGGACGTCCGCTACAACGTGGTCAACTGGGTGAACCGCGCCACCCGCGGCTGGTCCTACGGCCAGGCGATCATCGACCCGCGCACCGGCGAGATGGTCAAGGGCTCGGTCGTGCTGGGCGCCCTGCGCGTGCGCCAGGACATGCTGATCTTCGAGGGCCTGGTGGGCGCCGACCAGAGCGGAACCGGAGGCCCCAACGACCCGGTCCAGGTCAGCCTGGCCCGCATCCGCCAGCTGGGCGCCCACGAGGTCGGCCACGCCCTGGGCTTCGCGCACAATTTCGCGGGCTCCACCCAGGACCGCGCCACGGTGATGGATTATCCCGCCCCCCGCGTGAAGGTGACCGACGGACGGATCGACCTGTCCGACGCCTACGGCGTCGGCGTCGGCGGCTGGGACAGGTTCATCGTCGACTGGCTCTACGGCGCGGTTCCCCCGGGCCCGCAGGGCGAGGCGATCCTGGCGGCCAAGGCCCGCGCCCAGGCCGACCGGGGCGTGCGCTATGTCTCCGACTCCGACGCCCGGCCGCCCGGCGCGGCCCAGCCTTGGGGCAGCCTCTGGGACGACGGCGCCGACCCGGCCGCCGAGCTCACCCGCATGATGCAGGTGCGCCGGGTGGCCCTGGACCGCTTCGGTCCCGGCGCGCTCAAGACCGGCGAGGCGGTGGCCTCGCTGAAGCGCAAGTACGTGCCGATCTACCTTCTGCACCGCTACCAGGTGGAGGCCGCCGCCAAGCTGGTGGGCGGCATGGACTACGGCTACGCGGTCAAGGGCGACGCGCGCCAGGCCGCCGCCCCGATCCCGGCCGCCCTGCAGCGCGCGGCGCTGGGGGCCCTGCTCGCCACCCTGTCGCCCGCCGAACTCGACACGCCGGAGCCGCTGCTGCCGCTGCTGTCGGCCGGGCAATCCGGCGACGCCGACCGCCAGAACGACATCGAGGTGATGGCCAATATGGGCGGCCCGGTGTTCGACCCCCTGGCCGCCGCCGACGTGGCCGCCGGGATGACGATCGAGGCCCTGGCCGCCCCGGACCGGCTGGCGCGGCTGGTCGACCAGCATCGCCGCGACGCAAATCTTCCGGGTACGGACGAAATCCTCGACCGGCTGATCGCCACGGCCTTCACCCCGGCCGCCGGCCGCCTGGCCGAGGTCGCCCGCCGGGTCCAGACCCGCACGGTCCTGGACCTGGCCGCGGTGGCCCGCGACCCCAGGACCTCGCCCGCCGTGGCCGCGTCAGTGGACCAGCGGCTGGCCGACCTGGCCTCCCGGCTGAAGGCCTCCCCCGGCTCCGATCCGGCCGAACGGGCGCACCGCCTGCGCCTGGCGGCGCTGCTGCAGGACAAGGAGGAGCTGGCCCGGGTGCTGGCCGAGCCCAAGCTCAAGCCGGCCGTCCCGCCCGGCATGCCGATCGGGGACGACGGGGACTATTGAGGCCGCCGCGCGCTTTGGGTGGGGGGCGTCAGCCCCCCGCCAGCTCCCCGGCCAGCGCCCGCTCGATCAGGGCCATGGTGCGGTCCAGGCCGAAGATCGCCGCGAAGGAGCCGAACCGCGGACCCTGGCTCTGGCCCAGCAGCACCTCGTAGAGCGCCGTGAACCACAGGCGCAACGGCTCGAACCCGCCCGCCTTGCCGGCCTCGAACACCTCGTTCTGGATCGCCTCGGCGTCGGCGCCCTTCGGCAGCGCCCGGAAGCGGGCCAGCAGGTCCGCCATCGCCGCCCGCTCCCGGTCGTCGGGCGCGCGGAACCGCTTCGAGGGCTTCACGAAGTCCTCGTAATAGTTGATCGCGTAGTCGGAGAGGCGATCCAGCAGCGGCTCGCTCTGCGGCGTCGCTCCGGGGATGTAGTTGCGGATGAAGCCCCACAGGATGTCCTTGGTCGAGGCGTCCGCCGCCGAGACCAGGTTCAGCAGCAGGGAGAACGAGACCGGCGAGCCTTTCTCCGGCGGCGCCCCGCGATGGACATGCCAGGCCGGGTTGTCGATGGCCGGGGCATTGTTCTGCGCCCGCGCCCGGTTGTAGGCGTCCAGCTGCTGCAGGTACTCGTCCGTCGCCTTGGGGATGACGTCGAAATACAGCCGCTTCGCCGACTTGGGCGACTGGTACATGTAGTAGGCCAGGCTCTCCGGCGCGCCGTAGCGCAGCCACTCCTCCATGGTCAGGCCGTTGCCCTTGGACTTGGAGATCTTCTGGTTGTTCTCGTCCATGAACAGTTCGAAGTGGAACGCCTCGGGCGGCTCGCCGCCCAGCACCTTCACCAGCTTGTTCGACACCCGGACCGAGTCCACCAGGTCCTTGCCCGACATCTCGTAATCGACTTCCAGCGCCGTCCAGCGCGCAGCCCAGTCGGGCCGCCATTGCAGCTTCACATGGCCGCCGGTGACCGGAACCTCGGTCAGCGTCCCGTCCTCGTCGGCGAAGACGATGGTTCCCGTCTCGACGTTGCGCTCCAGGGTCGGGACCTGCAGCACGCGGCCGGTCTTGGGGCTGATCGGCAGGAACGGCGAATAGGTGGCGCGGCGCTCTTCGCCCAGCGTCGGCAGCATCACCGCCTGCACTGCGTCGAACCGCGCCAGGATGCGCAGCAGGACCTCGTCCAGCCGCCCGGACCTGTAGGTCTCGGTGGAGGACATGAAGTCGTAGTCGAAGCCGAAGCCGTCGAGGAAGGCGCGCAGGCGGGCGTTGTTGTGGGCGCCGAAGCTCTCGTGCTCGCCGAACGGGTCGCGCACGCTGGAGACCGGCTTGTCGCGATCCTCCTCCAGCATCTCGCGGTTGGGCACGTTGTCGGGGATCTTCCGGAACCCGTCCATGTCGTCGGAGAACACGATCAGCCGGCTGGGGATCTGATCCTCGGTGAGCGCGCGGAAGGCGTTGCGCACCATGGTCGGACGCGCCGCCTCGCCGAAGGTGCCCATGTGCGGCAGGCCCGAGGCGCCGAAGCCGCACTGGAAGACCACCGGCTTCTCCCGCAGCGCCGCGAAGGTCTGGACGGCCTCGGCCGCCTTGCCCGACCCGATCAGGGTCGCGGCCAGATCGCGCTCGGCGTCGGAGAGGCGCAGGCGCAGGATGCGGTCGAGCAGGAGGCGGGCCTGTTCGAAGGGCCAGCTCTTGGCGTCGCGCGCCTGGTGGGAGAGGCCTTGCAGGGAGGGGGTCAGGGACATGGCGCCGCCCTATCCCTCCGCGCCCCCGCGCTCAAGCGGAGTTTTACGCCGCTGTCACGGAGCCGGGCTATGCTGGAGCCATGACCCGACGCCTCATCGTGCTCCTCGCCGTCCTCGCCCTGGGCGCCTGCTCCAGGGCCGGACAGGCCCCGCCGGCCAAGACCGAGCTCAACTTCTCGATCCTCTCGGCCGAGAGCCGCCAGTCCGCCGAGGCCGACTGGGCGCCCTTCCTGGCCGACATGGAGAAGGCCACCGGGCTGAAGGTCCACGCCTTCTACGGCTCCAACTATACGGCGCTGATCGAGGCCATGCGCTTCCGGCAGACCGACCTGGGATGGTTCACCAACCAGTCGGGCCTGGAGGCGGTGCGCCGCTCGAACGGCCAGGTCTTCGCCCGCTCGGTCAATCCGAGCGGGACCGACGGCTACGAGGCGGTGATCATCGTGCGCAAGGGCTCGGGCCTGACCCTCGACAAGCTCTTGAAGTGCGACCGCACCATCGACTTCGGCATGGGCGACGCCAAGTCGACCTCCGGCACCCTGGCGCCCATGGCCTATCTGTTCGCGCCCCGGAACATCGACCCGAACACCTGCTTCAAGACCGTCCGCTCGGCCAATCACGAGGCCAATCTGTTCGCCGTGGGCTCCGGCGTGCTGGGCGCCTCGACCAACAACACCGCCTCCATGGACCGCTTGGCCATGCTGAACACCGACATCGCCCGGCAGACCCTGGGCAGGCTGGAGATCATCTGGCGCTCGCCGCGCATTCCGGAGGACCCGCTGATCTGGCGCAGGGACCTCGACCCGGCGCTCAAGGCGAAGATCGCGAAGTTCATGTTCTCCTACGGGGTCGGCGACACCCCGGAGGCCGCCCGCCAGCGCGCGGTGCTGGAGCGCATCCAGACCCTGCCCTTCGTGCCCGCCGACGACAGCCACCTGCTGCCGGTGCGCGAGATGGAGGCCAGCGAGCACCTGACCGAGGCGAGGAACAGGGGCGACGCCGCCGCGATCGCCAAGGCCCAGGCGGACCTGGACGCGGTGCATGCCGAGCAGAAGGCGCAGCCCGCGGGCTGATCCTCCGCCTCGCGCGTCAGCCTTCCGAGCCCAGCAGGAAATGTCCCTGCAGCGAGGCGATGGGCTTGGAGCGCGCCTCCTGCCAGGCCTCGACGTGCACGTTGGCGATGCGGCGGCCGACCTTGCGCAGGTCGGCGCGGGCGTAGGTGGTCTGGGCCCGGCCGGGGCGCAGGTATTCGATGGTGACGTCGATGGTCTTGTGCACCAGCGGCGTCGACTGGGCGACCGACAGCTGGGCGAGCGCGGTCATTTCCAGGAAGGCCCCGATCACCCCGCCATGCAGGGCCGGCAGCATGACGTTGCCGACCAGGTGGTCGGAGAAGGGCAGGATGGCGGTCATCTCGTCGCCGGCCAGCTCGGCCCGCATGCCGAGGAACCGCACATAGGGCACCGACTGCAGGAACGCCTCGAGTTGCCGGGCGGCGTCGCTCATGCCGACTCTCCCGGCCCGGGCGCGCCGTGCAGGATGAAGGCGGCCTGGGCGGTGGCGATGGGGTCGTTGGGGTCCTCGTCCCAGGCCTGCGCCCGGACGAAGGCGATGGTGCGGGTCATCTTGTAGCAGTGGGCCTCGGCGGTGACGCCGGCCCGGGGCGCGGCCGGGCGCATGTAGTCGATGCGCAGGTCGAGGGTGGCGGTGGGCATGCGTTCGCCCCTGGCGGAGGTGATGGCCAGGCCGCAGCAGTGGTCGAGCAGGGAGGTGACCACGCCGGAGGCGATCACCTGGGTGGCGGGGTTGCCCACCAGGTCCTCGCGCCACGGGACGCTGAGCGAGCCGCGCGCCGCCCCGGCCGAGACGAGCTGGAAGCCGAGGGCGGCGGCCTGGGGAACCGTCGTCGCCATCATGGCGGCGGCGTCGAACATGGGGTCGGACATGTCTTCCGGTTTGACCCGGCGGACGGGGCGGGTCAACGGTGACGGAGCGTCACGCGGCCTTGGCCTAGGCGCCGGCGCCGAAGTTGAAGGCCACCATCGCCAGGGCGATGAACGGAACGGCGGCCATCATCAGGGAGGCGATGCCGGTCAGGCGGGCGGATTCGTAGGGGCGGGTCATCGGGTTTCTCATCGTCAGGGTCGAACACCGGGAGACGTGTTCGAATGCGCAGCGATATAGATTCTGGCCGCGACGAATACTCGTTAAGTCTTGGTCATGACCCCGATTTCATAATATGAATACTCGGTAATGTGGTTGAGGCCCGGCGCTGCGAGGCCGCTCGGTTTCCGGTCGCCGTGCGACACCCCATCTGGAGCCAGATGATCAAGCCCGAGAGCCTGCTCTGCCCGCGCCCCGCCGGGCTCTATTGCCCGCCGGGCGATTTCTACATCGACCCCACGCGGCCGGTGGACCGGGCGGTGATCACCCACGGCCATTCCGACCACGCCCGCGCCGGCCACGGCGGCGTGCTGGCCACCCCGGAGACCCTGGCCATCATGGCGGAGCGCTACGGCGCCGGGTTCGCCGGGTCCGCGGAGTCCGCGCCCTACGGCCTGGCGGCCAACCGGGGCGGCGTGGAGGTGACGCTGGTCCCGGCGGGGCACGTGCTGGGCTCGGCCCAGGCGGTGGTGCGCTGGAAGGGGCTGACCATGGTGGTGTCCGGCGACTACAAGCGCCGCCGCGACCCGACCTGCCCGGCCTTCGAGCCCACGCCCTGCGACGTCTTCATCACCGAGGCGACCTTCGGCCTGCCCGTCTTCCGCCATCCCGATGACGCGGGCGAGATCCGTAGCCTGCTGGCCTCGGTAGAGCAGTTTCCCGAGCGCTGCCACCT
>DASUIJ010000415.1:0-5086 GCA_036279815.1 Phenylobacterium sp.
CAAAGTGGACACCGGAGCCTATGCCTACTTCGGGCCCAACACCACTTCAAATGCCATCCAATTAATTGTCGGCCCTTATCATATTCCCAACCTGTCGATTGAGGGTATCTGTGCCTACACGAATAAGATCTCCTGTGGTGCCTGCAGGGGCCCCGGAGCGCCCCAGACCCATTTTGCGGCAGAGACCCAGATGGACAGAATCGCCCGCAAGCTGGGCATGGATCCCATCGCGCTGCGCGAGAAGAACGGTGTCCGGGACGGCGTCAAGGCGGCCTACGGGCCGACCTTCCAGAATATCGGCTACCTGGAGACCCTGGCCGCGATCAAGAACAGCCCCCACTATTCGGCGCCGCTCGGCCCCAACCAGGGTCGCGGCGTGGCGGCCGGGTTCTGGTTCAACGTCGGCGGCGAAAGCACCGCGGCGGTTCACGTCGGGGAGGACGGCAGCGTCGTGGTGGTCACCGGCAATCCCGACATCGGCGGGTCGCGGGCCTCCATGGCCATGATGGCGGCCGAGACCCTGGGCGTGCCGATGGAGCACGTGCGGGCCCGAGTGGCCGACACCGCCTCGATCGGCTTTTCCATGCTCACCGGCGGCAGCCGCACCACCTTCGCCACGGGCATGGCGGTGGTCCAGGCGGCCGAACACGTGGTCGCCGACCTGAAGCGCCGCGCCGCGCTGATCTGGGACGTTTCCCCGGACATGGTCGCGTGGCGCGACGGCGCCGCCCACTGCCTGGATTCGGCCAAGCCGGACCTGCCGTCCCTGTCGCTGGGGGATATCGCCGCCAAGTCGGCGACCACCGGAGGCCCGATCTCTTCCCAGGTGTCGCTCAACGCCCAGGGCGCCGGGCCGGGGTTCGGCGTGCAGGTCTGCGACGTCGAGGTCGATCCTGAGACCGGCCATGTGACCGTGCTGCGCTACACGGCCGCCCAGGACGTCGGCAAGGCGATCCATCCGGCCTATGTGGAAGGCCAGATCCAGGGCGGCGTCGCTCAGGGCGTCGGCTGGGCCCTGAACGAGGAATACGTCTTCGACCACGACGGCCGCATGGAGAACGCGGGCTTCCTGGATTACCGGGTGCCGGTGGCCTCGGATCTTCCGATGATCGACACGATCATGGTGGAAGTCGCCAATCCCCGTCACCCCTTCGGCGCCAAGGGCGTCGGCGAGGTGCCGATCGTGCCGCCGCTGGCGGCCGTGGCCAACGCCGTGCGCAATGCGATCGGGGTGCGGATGACCGACCTTCCGCTCTCGCCGCCCAAGATCCGCGCCGCCTTCGACACCAGGTCGGACTAGGGCCGTGGCCCACGTCGTCTTCCCGTCCGACTGCGCCGAATTCACCGGCGGGCTGACGGAGATCGACGTGGAGGCGGACACCGTGCGCCGCCTGGTCTCCGTGCTGGAAGCCAGGTTTCCGGGGCTGGGGGACTTCGTCAATCGGCGCATGGCCGTGGCCATCGACGGCGAGATCCACCAGGACGCCTGGATGTCTCCGATCGGTCCCGACAGCGAGATCTACCTGATCCCCAAGATCGGCGGCGGATAGCCTCGCCCTTCGCGGCCCCGGGCGGTCAGCCGAGGCGGACCCGCAGCCGGTGGACGGCGCCGTCGTCCTTGAGCGGGACGATGAGCGGCCGCGGGGTGACCTCGGTTCCGTCGAGTTCGGCGGAAACGACGCCCTGCTGCACCCCCAGTGGGTTCTCGACCTCGATTTCGTAGCGCGACGTCCCGTGCCTCAGCGTGACCTCGAACCGGGGCCAGGTCGACGGGATGCAGGGGTCGAGGCGCAGCGATCCGCCCTCCACATGAACCCCCAGGATGCTCTCGACGCCGGCGCGCTGCATCCAGCCCGCCGAGCCGGTGTACCAGGTCCAGCCGCCGCGCCCGACGTGACCCGGCGCGCTGTAGACGTCGGCGGCGATCACGTAGGGCTCCACCTTGTAGCGGTGCATGTCGATGCGGGTGCGGGTGTGGTTGATGGGGTTCAGCATCCAGAACAACGCCGCGGCCTTGTCGCCCTCGCCGAGCCCGGCAAGAGCCATGACGGACCACAGGGCGGCATGGGTGTACTGGCCACCGTTCTCGCGCAGGCCGGGCGGATAGCCCTTGATGTAGCCCGGCTCGAGCGGCGTGTGGTCGAACGGCGGCGTGAACAGCAAGGCCATGCCCACCTGGGGCAGGATCAGCTCGCGTTCCACGGCCGCCATGGCCTGGGCCGCGCGGTCGGGCGGCGCCGCGCCGGAGATCACCGCCCACGACTGGGCGATGGAATCGATATGGCACTCCTCGTTCGTGGCCGAGCCGAGCGGCGTGCCGTCGTCGAACCAGCCTCGCCGATACCAGTGGCCGTCCCAGGCCTCGCGCTCGAACGCCCCGCCGAGCGCCTTCATGTGCGCCCGCCACGCCTGCGCGTGCGCGTGGTCGCCGCGGGTGTCGGCTATGGCGGCGAAGGCGTCGAGCGTGGTGTGCAACATCCAGCCGAGCCAGACGCTTTCGCCTTTTCCGTCCTCGCCGACGCGGTTCATCCCGTCGTTCCAGTCGCCGGTTCCGATCAGCGGCATGCCGTGGACGCCCACCGCCAGGCTGGCGTCCAGGGCCCGCACGCAGTGCTCGTAGAGGCTGGCGGACTGCTCGGAGGCGGTCGGCTGGAAGAAGCTGTCGTGCTCACCGGGCTCCAGCGGCGGGCCGGCTATGAACGGTGCGGGCGCATCGAGGACGGCGACGTCGCCGGTGACCCTGACGTAGTGCGCCGTGGCGTAGGCGAGCCAGGCGCGGTCGTCCGAAATCCGCGTGCGCACGCCCTGGCCGGAGTGCGGCAGCCACCAGTGCTGGACATCGCCCTCGACGAACTGGCGGCCGGCGGCCCTGAGGAGGTGTTCGCGCGTCATCGCCGGCCGGACCGTGGCCAGGGCCATGCAGTCCTGCAGCTGGTCGCGGAAGCCGTAGGCGCCGCTGGCCTGGTAGAACCCCGACCGGGCCCAGACGCGGCAGGCGAGGGTCTGATAGGTCAGCCAGCCGTTGAGCATGATGTCCATCGACCGGTCGGGCGTCTTGACCTGAACCGTTCCGACCACGTCGTCCCAGAAGGCTCGGACCTCGGTCAGCACGGCGTCCAGGTCCGCCTTGCGGTAGCGGGCGATGAGCGCCTGCGCCTCGGCCTCGCCCGCGGCGTCGCCAAGGAAGCAGACGATCTCCGCCACACCGTTCGCGGGGATCTCGACCGTGGTCTGCAGCGCGGCGCAGGGATCGAGGCCGGAACCGACCCGGCCCGACAGCGAGGCCCCGTTGACCAGAGCCGTCGGCCAGGCGAGCGAACCGTTGCGGCCGATGAATTCGCGGCGGTCGCCGGTCCAGTTCGTCTGGCGTCCCGCCAGGTCGGCGAAGGCGACGCGATCGCCGAACGCCGGGGTCCAGGGGTTCTCGGCGAGGATGGCGCCGCTGGCGGCGTCGATCCGCGTCGTCACGTGCGGCGCGGCCGCCGCCCGCGAGGCGCCGAGGACCCATTCCACATAGGCTGTGACCGACAGGCGCCGAGCGCGGCCGGACAGGTTGCGCAGCTTCAGCACCGATATCTTCAGCGGGTCGGCGACCGGAACGAACTCCACCAGTTCGGCGGCGACGCCGTGCGAGGTGTGTTCGAACCGGCTGTAGCCCCAGCCGTGCCGCGCCACGTAGGTCGCCGCTTCGTCCCGGATCGGTAGCGCCGTCGGGCTCCAGAGATCCCCGGTCTCCTCATCCCTCAGGTAGAAGGCCTGGCCGGGTCGGTCGGTCACGGGGTCGTTGGACCACGGCGTCAGCTGGTGCTCGCGGCTGTTCACCGACCAGGTGAAGCCGCCGCCCTCCGCCGACACCTGGAAGCCGAAGCCGGGATTGGCCATCACGTTGATCCAGGGGGCGGGGGTCGCCTGGCCTGGTCCGATGATCGTCACATATTCCCGGCCGCCGTCGGAGAAGCCTCCCAGGCCGTTGAAATATTCCACGCCCGGCGCCGGACGCGACATCTGCAGCGCGGAGACGGCGGTGGGACGTCTTGGCGAGACCCGCGGCGAAGGCTGGGCCTCGGGCGCGCGTTCGAGCTGGTCAATGAGCCGTCCGCGGTCCCCCACCAGAACGACGCGGGCCACCGAACCGAGCAGGGCCGTCTCCTCCGCCGAGATCAGGTCGGCCCGCAGGATGAAGGCGTGACCGGCCGGCCGGTCGTCGCTGACCTGGGGCCTGGACTGGCTGGCCCTCACCTGGGTCTCGAGCGCGGTCTGCAGGTCCTGCACGTAGGATGTCGCGCGCTCGTTGAGGATCACCAGGTCCACCGCGAGCCGTTTCATGCGCCAGTATTCCACCGCCTGCAGCGCCTCGGACACGACGTCGATCTGGCTGATGTCGGAGATGCGCACGAGGATGATCGGCAGGTCGCCGGAAATGCCCAGCGCCCAAAGGCCGGGCTGCCCGCCGCTCCCGCTTCCGATGACCTCAGAGGGCGGGCGCAGCATCGGCGCGGCGTAGAGCAGGTGTCCGGCCAGGCGCTGGTATTGCCCGGCCTGGGCCCGGTCGATGCCGAGGTGATGCAGCTGCACCTGCGCCTGGGTCCAGGCGAGCGCGGCCGCCCGTTCGAACGCGCCGATGTCGTGGTGCTTGTCGATCAGATCGAGGACCTCCCGGCGGGAGGGGGCGACCATGGTCCAGAAATCGATGCGCGCCGTCGCGCCCGGCGCGATCCGCACGCCCCGACGCAGGGCGAATATCGGATCGAGCACCGCTCCGGTGGCGCCCGAGAGCGGGCGGCCTTCCATCACCGCGGCCGGGGTGCGAACGCCGCCGCCGCGGCCGAGGAACCGGGCGCGATCGGTCTCGAACTCGCGCTTGCCCACGGCCTCGCCGTCGACGACGGCCAGGTGCGCCGCCCAGACGTGCGGCTCCGACGGGGCCCGCCGGCGTCGGGTCGCCAGGATGGCGCCCAGCCCGACGAGGTGCTCGGTCTCGATGAACAGCTTCGAGAACGCCGGGTGCGCCACGTCCGCGGCCTGGGGGGCGAGGACCAGTTCGGCATAGGAGGTCGCCTCGATCTCGCAGACGCGGTCGCCCGTG
>DASUIJ010000416.1:0-2711 GCA_036279815.1 Phenylobacterium sp.
GGACGCGCTCAAGACGCGCGGCAGGACGCCCGGCGAGTCCGATCTGGCGGAGATGGATGCGCTCTGGGACCTGGCCAAGGCGGCCGAGAGGGCCTGAGAGCTCTCTTGGCTAGTGGTGGGTCAGCTCCGCGTGCGGGAACAGCTGCTCGAACTGACCCAGGGCCTGATCGGACAACCGGACCGCCAGGCGCGTGCCCCCGTCGGACTCGGTCTCCCGGTCGATGACCCGGCCGTGGCGATAGAGCCAGGCGATGGCGGCGCCCTCGCCGGCCGGAGCATGGATTTCGACGGGGGTCGCCTCGTCCACGAGCCGGGCCACGGCCAACAGCAGGTCCTCGCAGCCCTCCCCGGTGACCGCAGAAACCGGCACGGCCCGCGGCAGGGCCCGGCGGGCGGCGCCTTCGATGTCCTCGCGATGGTCCGGAGCGACCAGGTCGATCTTGTTCCAGACCTCGATCAGCCGGCGCTCCTCCATCTCCACGCCGAGCCGCGACAGGACTGTGCGGACGTCCTGCGCCTGGGCGTCGCTCTCCTCGCTGGAGATGTCGCGGACATGCAGGATGACGTCGGCCTCCTTCACCTCCTCCAGGGTGGCGCGGAAGGCCTCGACCAGTTCGTGGGGCAGGTCGGAGATGAAGCCCACGGTGTCGGACAGGATGGCGGGCCGCCCATCCGGCAGCTTCAGGGTTCGAAGGGTCGGGTCCAGGGTGGCGAACAGCATGTCCTGGGCCACCACGTCCGAGGCGGTCAGGCGGTTGAACAGGGTCGACTTGCCGGCGTTGGTGTAGCCAACCAGGGCCACGGACGGCACGGGCGCCCGCTGGCGCGCCGCCCTTTGCAGTGTGCGCGTGCGGCGCACCTCCACCAGGTCGCGCTTGAGCTTGCCGATCTTCTCGGCCAGCAGGCGGCGATCGGTCTCGATCTGGGTTTCGCCGGGGCCGCCCATCACGCCGAAGCCGCCGCGCTGGCGTTCCAGGTGGGTCCAGGTGCGAACCAGGCGGGAGCGTTCGTAGGAAAGCCTGGCCAGCTCCACCTGCAGCCGCCCCTCGCTGGTCCGCGCCCGGCGGGCGAAGATCTCGAGGATCAGGCCGGTGCGGTCGATGACCTTGACCTTCCAGGCCTTCTCCAGATTGCGCTGCTGCACCGGGGACAGGGCGTCGTCGACGATGGCCACGTCGGCGTCGTGCTCCTCGCACAGGCGGCCGATCTCCTCGACCTTGCCGGAACCGAACAGGGTCGCCGGCGTCAGTTTGCGCAGCGGGACGACGATGGCGTCGCGGATCTCCAGGTCCAGGGCCTCGGCGAGGCCGATGGCCTCCTCCAGGCGCGCCTCGGCGCTGCGGGCGGAGCCCCGCCCGTCACGCTCGGGGTGGATGACTATGGCGCCCTGGGTCGGCGCCTCGCGATCGATAGGTTTCGGACTCAATCCGGCTCGTCTTCCGCCGGCTCGTACAGCTGAACAGGCTGCGCCGGCATGATGGTGGATATAGCGTGCTTATAGACCAATTGTGACTGGCCGTCGCGGCGAAGCAGGACGCAGAAATTGTCGAACCAGCTGACCACGCCCTGCAGCTTCACGCCGTTCACCAGGAAGATCGTCAGCGGCGTCTTCGACTTGCGCACGCTGTTCAGGAACGTGTCCTGAAGGTTTTGTTTCTTTTCGTTCGGCATGGCTTGTCGCCCTTTTGTCAGTTTCCGGGGGCGAAGACCGCCCCCACACACGCAAAGTCACGCTAGCGCGCCCGATGTGACCGGCGCAATCGCATAGGTTGGATTAGATCGCGGTCGCCCGTGCGCGCTCGATATAGAGGCGACGGAGCCGGGCCGCCACCGGACCGACCGTTCCGTTCCCGATCGGCCGGCCGTCCACCGCGATGACGGGGGTCACCAGCGCCGTGGCCGCCGTGATGAACACCTCGCGGGCGGCCTGCGCCTCGGCCGGCGTGAAGGGGCGCTCGTCCACCTTCAGCCCCTCCTCGTGGATGATGTCCAGCAGGCTGCTGCGGGTGACCCCGCGCAGGATGTTGGCGTTGGTGTCGCGGGTGCGCAGGGTCCCGTCGGCGTCGACGATCCAGGCGTTGGACGAGGACCCCTCGGTGACGAAGCCGAGATCGTCCACGAACCAGGCCTCGGCGGCGCCCTTCTCCCGCGCGGCCTGCTTGGCCAGCGCGTTGGGCAACAGGCCCACGGTCTTGATGTCGCAGCGACCCCACCGGGTCTCGGGAACGGTGATCACCGACACGCCCTTGGCGACCTTGGCCTCGGCCGCGACCCGGTCGATGGACTTGACCGTGATCACCACGGACGGCGGCACCGGCTGGGCTGGGAAGGCGTGATCGCGCGGGGCCACGCCGCGGCTGACCTGCAGGTAGAGATAGCCTTCGCGCACCTTGTTGCGCCGGATCGTCTCCTTCAGCACCACGGTCAGCGCCGCCCGGCTCATGGGCATGGCGATCTTCAGCTCCGACAGGCTGCGGGCCAGGCGGGCGAAGTGGCCTTCCGGGTCGGCCAGCTTGCCGTCGAAGATCGACCAGACCTCGTAGATGGCGTCGGCGAACTGGTAGCCGCGGTCCTCGATGTGGACCGCGGCCTCGCCGTGGCGCTCGTAGCGGCCGTTCACATAGGCGATGCGGCCCATCAGGCCTCCTCCGGTTCCAGGGGCCGGGCGCCAGAGAGGCCCAGGGACTTGAGCTTGCGGTGCAGGGCCGACC
>DASUIJ010000417.1:0-5156 GCA_036279815.1 Phenylobacterium sp.
CGCGAGTCCCCAGGCGTGGGTCATGGAGACGCATCCGGGGCGGACGTCGGGGGCCGTCTCCACCACCCCGCGGATCGTCGCCCTGACGCTTTCGATCTCGACGATGTCACCGTGGACCAGGCCAAGGCGGCGCATATCCGCCGGGTTCATAAAGGCCGGATTGGTGGCGTACTGGCGCTTGAGCTTCTCATTCTCGTGCCACGAAGAATTCAACACGTCGCGCATGCGGCGCGAGATCACCCGGAAGGGATAGGCCTCGTCCCGCGCCCGTGCGGGCTCGGCCGCGATGGCGGCAAGTTCGGCCATCATGGGTGGCGAGCCGATGTCCAGGCGGCCCGCCCAGTCCGCGGGTTTATCCTGCACCAGGGTGCGAGGGCGATCGAAGATCCGGCCCTCCTCCGTCTTTCGCACCTCGTCGAACGGCACGGGCGAACCCTTCAGCAGCATCTCCCAGACGCCGTGCGCCGTGAGGTTCTGACCCGGCTCGACCCGGCTCGCAGCCTCGGCGGCGGCCTTCGGGTCCAGCAGGCTGACCGGTGAAATGCTCAGGGGCAGGTTCATCCGCTCCGCCAGGCCCGCGAACACCTGCCATTCCTCCAGCAGATCGGATCCCTCCGGCGCGGGGACCAGAGGCTCGGACCATTGGGCGTAGGGTCGATGGAAGCCCCAGCCCGGGCCGAAATTTCCGATCATCTCGTTGAGTGCGGTGGGCGCGCAGACCTCCAGCGGCAGGGTGGGCGCCACCAGATAGTGCGCGAGCTTGGCCGTCGCCGAGACGTGGGGATCGAAGCAGACCAGCAGCTCCAACGCCTTCATCGCCTCCACCGTTCTGATCTGGTCCGGCCAGGCGAGGATCGGGTTGCCGCCGAGGACCAGCAGCGCCTTCACCTGGCCATCGCCGGGCGTCAGGATTTCCTCGGCCAGGGCCGCGGTGGGCAGGCCGGCGGCGCATTGAGTGAGGCCCCGCACCCGCAGGGTCTCGCCCAGGTCCCAGGCCGGCTGCGGTCCGGGCGAGGCGGCGATGGCGGGAAACGGATGGATCAGCACGCCCGGATTGGCGATTTCGTCGCCGGGCCGCCGCCAGAACCCCTTCAGCGTGGTCAGCACCTTGACGAAATATTCGACCAGATTGCCGCGGCCCGACATGTTGGGACCCGTGCCGGCGCTGAACGCCCCCCGCTGGGCCGCACCGATCATCCGGGCCGCCGCACGGATCTGGTCGGGATCGACGCCGGCGCGCGCGCCGGCGTTCTCGGGGGTGAAGGGGTCAACCGCCGCGCGCAGCGCCGCGAGCCCGTCGGCCTCGGCCCTGACAAACGCCTGGTCATAGGCGCCTGCGGCGATCAGTTCGCGGGCGATGGCGGCCAGCACGGGGGCGTCCTCGCCGGGCCGCACGGCCAGATGCAGGTCGGCCTGCTCGGCGCAGTCGGTCCGTCTCGGGTCGATCACCACCAGCTTCATGCCGCGCCGCTTGGCCTGATGCAGCTGGCGCGCCGGATTCATGCCCAGCCCGCCATTCATGGAGATGATCGGGTTGGAGCCAATCAGGGTCAGTACATCCCAGTGCTCGATGGTGGGCGTCCCCGCCAGCCAGGCCCCGTGGAGCATGAGCGACACCGCTTTCCCCGGCTGGTCGATCGTGACGCTGTCAAATTTCATCGGTGACCCGATGGCGTCCATAAAGGCCTTGGCGAAGCTCGAGGCGGCGAAGTTGTTGTAGCCGTGTGTGCCGATATAGAGCGCTACCGAACGCGGCCCGTGCCGTTCCACCAGTTCGCCCACCTTGGCGGCCATCTCGTCCATCATGGACTCGGAGTCGATGTCGGCGAGACGACCGTCCGCCTGGCGTTTCTGCGACCGCAGCAACCGGGTCGGCGCGGTATGGTAGGCGGCGAGTTCCCGGCCCTTGATGCACGTGAAGCCGGCATAGATCGGGTTGTCCTTGTCGCCGTAGATTCGGGCGGGCCTGCCGTCCTTCATTTCGACGACCAGGGCGCACTGGGCGTGACAGGCCCTGCAGATGGTGTGGCGGCGTTCTACGGCGGCGGTCATGGCGGGGTCCCTCAGGCCCGCTGGCGCGCGTCCTCGGACGCGACCCAGCGGATGGCGTTTTCGATCAGCCGGCGAATGTGCGGGTTGTCGTAGGCGGGGGGTCCGTCCCCCGGCTGCAGGTAGACCAGGGGGCTGCGGCCCGCCCGTTTGGTCCAGCCGATGAGGTCGGGTCCCGGCGGATGGTCCCAGCCTGCGTTGGAGAACATGCGCCCGGCTACGGCGTGGGCGGCGGAATAGAATCCGTCCCGGACGAACAGGTGGTCGGCGCGCAATAGCGGCGTCACCGCCTCCTCGAACACCTCGAGCAGGTAGAGCTCGTCGGTGAGTTCGAAGCGGGCCGGCACGCCCGCCAGGACCGGATGTTCCGGCGCCGCCGCCATCACGTCATAGGTCACGTCGTGGCGGTAGCCGCTGTCCAGGCGGGGACGCCCTGCGAGGTCGCCCGGGCGGTAGAGGAACCGGCCCCCGAGCCAGTCAGCGTAGTCCGGCCAGGCCGGCCAGCCCGCGATGGCGTGGTGCAGGGCGACGATCCCGACCCGGCCCTCGTCCAGCAGCGCCCTGAAACCGGCCTTGAAGGCGGGGTCGGGCTCCACATAGGCCGGGGCGTCCGGAGCGGCGAAATCGAGACCCGGCATGTCGTAGAGCACCAGGGCGTCGAAACCCCTCATGCCATCGGGGTTCATCAGCCGCTGGACCGCCGGCTGCTCCACCAGGGTGCAGGCCATACCCGGCAGGGTGTCGAAAATGGCCATGAACGGGTCGCGCAGATAGGGGTGGCCCTTGGCTGCCACCAGCACGTTCAGAGGCTCGCCATAGCGCACCGTGGGCACGGCGAGCGGCCTATGTGACCCGCAGGAGTTGCTTGCCGAAGTTCTCCCCGTGGAACAGCCGCATCAGCGTGCGAGGCGCGTTCTCCAGCCCCTGTTGGACGTCTTCCCTATAGTGCAGCTTGCCGGACCGAATCCATTCGACGATGCGCCGACGCGCCCAGGGAAACTCGGCGGCGTAGTCGAGGACGATGAAGCCCTCCATGTGGGCCCGCCGGAAGATCAGGTTGAAATAGTTCTCCGGGCCCGCCGGCATCTTGCCGAGTTCGTAGCGCGATATGCCGCCGCAGACGACGACGCGGGCGTGGGTGGCGAGATGGCCCAGCAGATCATTGAAGATCGCGCCGCCGACATTGTCCCACAGGACGTCGATGCCGCCGGGCGCCAGCTTCTTGATCTGGGCGCGGACGTCGCCGGCCTTGTAGTCCACCGCCCCGTCGAAGCCGAGCTCCTCGGTCAGCCACCGGCACTTGGCCTCGCCTCCGGCCACCCCGATCACCTTGCATCCGGCGATCTTGCCGATCTGGCCTACCACCGAGCCCGTGGCGCCCGCGGCCCCGGTGATCACCAGGGTGTCGCCAGGAAACGGTTTGCCGATCTTGCTCAGCCCGAAGAAGGCGGTCATGCCGGTGGTGCCCAGCACGCCGAGATTGGCGGTGATCAGGTCGTCGTCGGGGAGTTTCAGAAGCTCCTTGCCCGGCAGGGTCGCATAGTCCTGCCAGCGCAACATGCCGGAGACCTTGTCGCCCTTGGCGAAGTCCGGATGGCCCGAGACCACCACCTCGCCGATACCCGACCCGCGCATCACCTCGCCAATCTCGGTGGGCGCGACATAGTCGGCGACATTCTCCATCCAGCCCTTCTGGGCGGGATCGAACGCCAGGAACAGATTGCGCACCAGGACCTCGCCCTCGCCGGGCTCGCCGACGGGTGTCTCCACCAGCCTGAAGTCGTCGTCGGTCAGGGGGCGGCCGATGGGTCGGCCGTTGATCAGCCATTGGCGGTTGGTCAGGGGCATAAGGTCCTCGTCGAACTCAAAGGGGGCCGCTGGCCGCAAGCCAGCCGCCGTCGGCGACCAGTTCGGTCCCGGTCACGAAACTCGCCTCGTCGGAGGCGAGGAACAGGGCGCAGGCCGCCATTTCCTGGGACGTGGCCATGCGGCCGATCGGCTGCACGCTGGAGAAGAAGGCGCGCGTGCCATCCGGATCTCCGCTGGCGTCGAAGGCCGCCTGGTTCATCGGGGTGTCGATGGCGCCCGGATGCAGGGAGTTGCAGCGGATGGTGCGGTACTGGCGGGCGCAGTGGACGGCCACCGACTTGGTGAGCAGCCGCACTCCGCCCTTGGACGCCGTATAGGCTGCGGCGGAAGCCAGGCCGATGAACCCGGTGATGGACGAGACGTTGACGATCGCGCCGGCCGGACCGCCGGGATTGGCCTTCATGGCCCGGATCCCGTGCTTGCAGCCCAGCATGGCGCCCGTCAGGTTGATGGCGAGCACCTTGTTCCAGACTTCGAGCTCGGTCTCCTCGATGGTCTGGCCGATGAACACGCCGGCGTTGTTGATCACGATGTCCAGCCGACCGTGCTGGGACACCGCCGCGTCCACGGCCGCGATCCAGGCTGCTTCGTCGCTGACATCGTGGTTGCGGTAGCTCCCGCCGACCTCGGCGGCGACCGCCCGGCCCTTCTCGTCCTGGATGTCGGTGACCACGACCTTGGCGCCCTCTCGGGCGAACAGGCGGGCGCAATCGGCCCCGATGCCGGAGGCGCCGCCGGTGATCAGGGCGACCTTGCCCGTCAGGCGACCGGTCATCCGAGCCTCCGGACCGGATCGGAGCCATCCCAGTTGCGGGCGGCCTCACGCATGAACGCGAAGAAATCGCGCCCGCCCGGCGCGGGCATGAGGATTTCGACCATGGTGCCCGGCCCCCCGCCGGTGTCCACGTAGATGACCTCTCCGCCGCCAGGGACCTTTCCTTCCTGATCGATCCGACCGCCGGCGGCCATCACCGACGCACGCGCCCCAGCCATGTCGTCCACCAGGATGCAGACGTGGTGCAGGCCTTCCTGGCCCGCGTCGCGCCAGGCTTTGTAGATCGATGACGTATCGTTGTGCTGGCGGATCAGCTCGATCTGCAGGTCACCCCAGTAGCCGAGCAGCATGGAGAAATCGATGTCTGCGGGCTCGCCGCGATAGCGGACATCGTCAAGCTGCACGTGGTCGAGAGCGAAGAACGGTCCGGCCCCGAGCTTCAGCCAATGGGCCAGGGCGCCCT
>DASUIJ010000418.1:0-19129 GCA_036279815.1 Phenylobacterium sp.
GCTAGGGGTTCCCGCCAGACGGGAAAATGACATTTGGGCAACAGTGCTCGGAAAGTGGCCAATTCGTGATGAATAACAATGCGAATTGGTGAGTTGGTTTCGCCGGTGGGGCTTTGGCGCAACGAAAAGGGCGCGGAACCATCGGTCCCGCGCCCTTCCGAATCACGGTCGACCTGGAGGCCTCAGGCCTCGCTGTAGTCGCCCTCGTGGCTGCCGGCGCCGCCCTGGAGCATGTCCTGGGCGGCCTCTTCGGCGGCCAGGCGATCTTCCTCGAATTGCGAGTCGATCACGTTCTCGCCGCGGGCCTGGCGTTCGGCTTCATCGGCGCTGCGGGCGATGTTCAGGGTCACCGTCACCGTCACTTCGGCATGCAGGCGCACCTTCACCTCGTGCAGGCCAAGCGTCTTGATCGGCTTGTCGAGCACGACCATGGAGCGTTCGACCTTGCCGCCTTCGGCGTTGATGATGTCGGCCACGTCGCGACCGGAGACCGAGCCGTAGAGCTGGCCGCTCTCGCCCGCCTGACGGATCAGGATGTAGGTCGTGCCGTCGAGCTTTTCGCCCGACTTGCCGGCCCGTTCCTTGGCCTGCTGGTTGCGAGCTTCGATGTCGGCGCGCTGGGCGTCGAACACCTTCATGTTCGCGGCGTTGGCGCGAAGCGCCTTGTGGTTGGGCAGCAGATAGTTGCGCGCGAAGCCGTCCTTGACGGTGATCACGTCGCCGAGGGATCCGCGGCCTTCAACACGTTCGAGCAGAATGACTTTCATGTGCCTGGCTCCCTTACTTCACGACGTAGGGCAGCAGGGCCAGGAAGCGGGCGCGCTTGATGGCCTTGGCCAGTTCGCGCTGCTTCTTGGCCGAGACGGCGGTGATGCGCGAGGGCACGATCTTGCCGCGCTCGGAGACGTAGCGCTGCAGGAGCTTGACGTCCTTGTAGTCGATCTTCGGAGCGTTGGCGCCGGAGAACGGGCACACCTTGCGGCGGCGGAAGAACGGACGGCGGGCGCCGGCGGCGGCCGCGGCGGGGGCCGTGGAGGTTTCGTCGGTCATGATGATCCTCCCTTTCTCAGTACATTTCTTCGCGGCGCGGTTCGCGCTCGCGATCACGGTCGCGACGGGCGAGCACCGGCGACAGTTCCAGGTCGAGTTCCTCGACGCGGACCGTCATGTAGCGCAGCACGTCTTCGTTGATCGACAGCTGGCGCTCCATTTCCTTGACCGCCGGCGCCGGGGCGTCGATGGCGAGCAGGGAGTAGTGGCCCTTGCGGTTCTTCTTGATGCGATAGGTCAGGTTGCGCAGGCCCCAGTACTCGATCTTGGCGACGCTGCCGCCACCCTCTTCGATGAGGGCCTTGATCGTGTCGTTGAGGGCTTCGGCCTGTTGCGGCGAGATATCCTGCCGCGAGATGACGACGTGCTCGTAGAGCGCCATGTGGTCCTTCCCATGTGGAGGGCGGCGCGACCGTCGGCGGGTGACCGGCGATCCCGATGGATCTCAAGCGAGGCGAACGGGAGTTTCCCGTCCCTTTGGCGTTCCGTGCTTGAGACCGCCTTCCGTAAAGAGCGGGGCTGATACGGGAAAACCGCCGGTGAGGCAAGCTTTTCGGGATTGCCGCGGCCCGGCGCCCGATCCACCCTCCCGGCCTGGACGCCAAGGGAGTACGCCATGTTTCCGAAGTCTTGCGCCGCGTGGTGCCTCAGCCTTGTCCTGGTGGCGGGGACCGCGTGGGCCGATCCCGCCCCCGCGGCAAGCGCCAGGCAGCTCCAGCTGGCCCACCGCTACATCCTGGCCATCCACATGGACCGGACCTTCCAGGCGACCATGGACGCGCTCACGCCCATGCTGCTGGCCCAGACCCCGACGGCCGCCAACCTGACCCCGGATCAGAAGAAGGTGATGCTGGACGTCGCCCGCGAGGTCACCTCCGACATGCTGGACAAGGTCATCAAGCGCATGGAGCCGATCATGGCGGAAACCTTCACCGAGACGGAGCTGCAGGGCCTGATCACCTTCTACGAAGGGCCGATCGGCCAGTCCCTGCTCGCCAAGCAGCCGCAGATGGCCGCCAGGATGCAGCCGGTGATGCAGGAGATGATGCCGGAGATGCGGATCCAGATGATGGCCAAGCTCTGCGCGCGGCTGGATTGCACCAACGCGCAGAAGAGGCTGGAAGCCAAGCCGTCCTAGGCCCGGCCGCCGGCCCTAGTTCGCCTGCTGGGCCCGGATCGCCGCGAGGCCGGACTCGTAGATCCCGGTCAAGGCGTCGAGGGCGGCCTGCTCCTTGCCTCTGTCCGGCGTGTAGACGCTGCTCCAGGTGACGGTGGAGACGCCCTTGCTCTTGGCCACGACCTTGAAGGTCGAGACGTAGTGGGTCACCGGCACGGGGCTGGACGTGAAGCTGTAGGAGTAGCTGTGGGCCGCGTCGTTGCGCGCGGTCTGGAGCTCCACGAACGTGGCCTTGCCATCCTTGGTGGTCAGGGTGCGGGTGGGCTGGGCCTTGCCGTCCACGGCGCACCTGCCGATGGCCGGGTGCCAGTTCCTGATGGCGCAGAACGGGCCGATCGCCTTCCAGATCGCGTCGGGGTTTCCCGCCACATCCACGCTGCGCGACAGGGTCGCCGCCGAGGCCGTGGTCGCTCCCAGGCTCAGCAGGGCGGCCACGCCAAGCGCGAGCGACCCTGCGTGGGCCCGAATGCTTCGTTGAATCAAATGCTTCGTCATGAAAGTACTTCCTGCTGACGCGATGGGTGTTCGCTGAGGCGGCAGGATTTGTCAGGGTGACCGGCGGGCGGCCAGTTCAGGAACTGAATCCGGACCGATACAGATACTGAACTAGCAACCGACCCTGATCCCCCCTAGGCGCTCCGGAGGCCCGGACAACAGGAGGACGGCATGACCAGAGGCGGGTACGGACAGTTCTGCCCCGTGGCGATGGCCGCGGAGATCCTCTGCACGCGCTGGACGATCGTGCTGCTGCGCGAGCTCATCGCCGGTTCGTCGCGGTTCAACGAGATCCGCCGCGGCGTGCCGCGGATGTCGCCGGCCCTGCTCTCACAGCGCCTGAGGGAGCTCGAGGCCGCGGGAATCGTTGCCCGCCAGCCGTCGGCCGCGGAGCCCGGGGTCCTGGAGTACCGGCTCACCCCGGCCGGGCGAGAGCTGGCCCCCATCGTGGAGGCCTTCGGAATCTGGGGTCAGCGCCGCGTGGAGTCGGATCTCTCGCTCCAGCAGCTCGATGTGCAGCTGCTGATGTGGGACATGCGGCGAAACCTCGACATCACGCCGATGCCGAGGCGCCGCAGCGTCGTGCAGTTCATCTATCCGGAGCTGTCGGCCGGGCAGCGATCCTGGTGGCTGATCGTCGATCCCGGGATCGGCGTCGATCTCTGTTCCGTCGATCCCGGCTTCGATGTCGACCTCTATGTCTCGGCGGACCTTCGAACCATGACGGCGATCTGGATGGGGCTCGACACCGTGCGCGCCGGGGTCGCGAGCCGTCGGGTGACGCTCACGGGGGACCGGCAACTCGCCTCGAACATGCAGGCCTGGCTGGGCCTCAGTCCCTTCGCAAAGGAACCGAAGCTCGCCGGTTGAACCGTCTATTTCTTCGGGTGCTTGGCCCGCCAGGCCTTCAGCGCGTTCATCGTCTGGTTCACATGGTCGTCGGCGGAGAGGTTGTTGTAGGCCGAGACCACCGTGCCGTCCGGCGCGATGACGTAGGACGTCCGGGAGGACAGCTCCATCGGCATGCTCATGCCGGCCATCTTCAGCGGCGAATCGTACTGCTTGGCGATCTTGGCGCCCGGATCGGCGGCCACCGGGAACTTGCCCCCGCAATGCTCCGTCTCGTTCGAGAAGGCGGCCAGTTCGTCGACCTTGCCGGCGGTGACCCCGATCAGGGTCGCGCCCTGGGCCTTGAAGGCGTCGGCGGCCTCGGAGAACAGGTGAGCTTCCAGGTTGCAGCCCTTGGTGTGCGCCGAGGGGAAGAAATACAGCACCACCGGACCCTTCTTGCGGGCCTCGGCGAGGCTGAAGGTGAAGGGCTTGCCGGCGAGGTAGGCGGGCGCCGTGAAATCGGGCGCCTTGGCCCCCGGAGCCAGGTCGGCGAAGGCGGGGCCGGCGGCCAGGCCGGCCAGGGCGGAGAGGGAAATGGCGGCGACGGTGATGCGGTTCATCGGGGACTTCCTTCGGTTGCATCAATGATACGAACTGGACTGCGGTTTGTCTTCGCGGCAAAGGCCGTCCGTGACGAAGTTTTCGAAGGCGGCAAGATGACGGCTCACGTGACGCGGCAGGTCCTGGCCGAGATCGATATCCCCGAACTGCCCAACCATTACCGCGGCAAGGTGCGGGACAATTACGACCTGCCCGACGGCCGGCGGGTGATCATCGCCACCGATCGGCTCTCGGCGTTCGACCGCATCCTGGCGGCCATCCCCTGGAAGGGTCAGGTGCTGACCCAGACGGCCCGGTTCTGGTTCGAGGCCACCGCGGACATCTGCCCCAACCACGTCCTGTCCTATCCCGACCCCAACGTGGTGGTGGGCCGCAGGCTCGACATCCTGCCGGTGGAGATCGTGGTCCGGGACTATCTGGCCGGAACCACCGGCACCTCGATCCTGACGCTCTACAAACAGGGCCTGAGGTCGATGTACGGCGTGACCCTGCCGGACGGCCTGAAGGACAATCAGCAGCTTCCGTCCCCGATCATCACGCCGACGTCGAAGGCGTTCGACGGCGGCCACGACGAACCCCTGAGCGCCCAGGAGATCCTGGACCAGAAGCTGCTGACCCCGGCCCAATGGGAGACGGTCTGCGCCTATGCGCTCGGACTCTTCGCCCGTGGCCAGAAGATCGCCGCCGAACGCGGGCTCATCCTGGTCGACACCAAGTACGAGTTCGGCCTCGACCGTGACGGAACGGTCATTCTGGCCGACGAGATCCACACACCCGATTCAAGCCGCTACTGGTTCGCGGAGAGCTACGGCCAGGCCTTCGCCGCGGGCAAGCGTCCGGAGAGCTTCGACAAGGACTTCGTCCGCAGCTGGGTGGCGGAGCGATGCGACCCCTACAAGGACCCGATCCCCGAGATCCCCGCGCAGATGATCCTGGAGACGTCGGACGTCTATGTCCGCGCCTTCGAAACGATCACCGGCCAGGTCTTCGATCCGCCGGCGGCGGACGAGCCGATCGCCGCGCGGGTGCGGCGCAATCTGGCGCAGTTCTTCTAGAGCCTTGGGGGCCGACATGCGGACGACGAGCTTCCTGGCGCTCTGCGCCGCCCTGATCGCGGGCGGGGCCCAGGCCCGCGACGTGGTGATCCACGCCGGGACCCTGATCGACGGCGTGGCCGCCCAGCCTCGCCAGAAGGTCTCCATCCTGATCCACGACGACCGGATTTCCGGCGTGAAAGACGGCTTCGTGACGCCGGCCGGCGCCGAGGTGATCGACCTTTCCGCCGCGACCGTCCTGCCGGGCTTCATCGACGTCCACGTGCATGTGGGCGCCAAGCTGCCCAGCCGCACCAACGCCACCGAGGACTGGGTGACCCACTCGGCCATCGACCGGGCGTTCGACGATGCCGTGTTCGCCCGGGCCATGCTGCAGCAGGGCTTCACCAGCGCCCGCGACTTGGGCGGCGGGGACGACAGCGTGGCGGTCCGCAACGCCATCGACGCGGGCAAGGTCAGCGGTCCGCGCCTGTGGGTGGCCCTGGAGCCCCTGGGCCCCACCGCCGGCCATGGCGATCCCCGCAGCGGCCTCGATCCCGACCTTTCCCACCCCGGTTGGGACGGCGGCATCGTCGACACGCCGGAACAGGCCCGCATCAAGGTGCGCGAGCACCGCAGGCGCGGCGCCGACCTGATCAAGATCATGCCTTCGGGCGGGATCGCCTCCACCGGCGACGACCCGCGCCAGCAGCTGATGACGGACGAGGAAATGCGGGTCGCCATCGAGACCGCGCATGCGCTCGGGATGAAGGTGGCGGCTCATATCTACCCGGCCGGCGCCATCGAGGCGGCGGTCAGGGCCGGCGTCGATTCGGTCGAGCACGGCTCCTTCGCCACCGACCAGACCTTCGCCCTGATGAAGAGCCGCGGGACCTATCTGGTCCCGACCCTGACGGTGTTCGACGTGTTCTACGCCGCCGCCCGGGACCATCCCGAGCTGCTGACCCCCGGCACCGCCGGGAAGGAGCTCGCCAACGACCTGCTGCCCAAGCAGAACCTGCCGCGGGCCCTCAAGTCGGGCGTGAAGATCGCCTACGGCACCGACCTGGGGGAGGGCGACCACGCCATGGAGTTCCGCCTGCTCACCGAGGGGGGAATGGCCGCGATGGACGCGATCTTCGCGGCCACCCGCAACGCGGCCGACCTGATCGGCGCCTCGGACCGGATCGGTTCGATCCAGGAAGGCCGCTTCGCCGATCTGGTGGCCGTGGCCGGCGACCCGCTCAAGGACGTCACCCAGTTCGAGAAGGTGCGGTTCGTGATGAAGGGCGGCGTGGTCTATCGCGACCAGGGCGCGCCGACGCCGGCGCCTTAGCCGGCGAGCTGCGCCTTGTAGGCTTCGCGCGTCGACTTGAACCGCTCGAACGGGAACTTGATGGGCACGCCTTCGAGGCTGGCCGCCAGCATCTCCAGGTGGGCTTCCCAGCCGGCGGCGGACCTGGCGATGTCCTCGCTGGCGGGCAGGGTCAGGGTCAGGTTGAGCCGCGTCCCGCACCCCACCTTTTCCAGTTCCCAGCGGACGGGGCGCAGGGGCTCGCCCGGCTGGCTCCAGGAATACTCGATCAGGCGTCCGGGCACGAAGGCCGAGACCCGGCTGTCGATGACGATGCCGCTGTCGACGAAGTCGAGCTTCACCGCGCCGCCCAGGGCCTGGGTCACGGTCCCCGGCGCCAGCCACTCGGGCACCCGCGACGGGGCGGTCAGCGCCGCCCACACCACCTGTTCCGGATGATCGAACGTACGGGTAAGCCGCACTTCAGCCTCGTCACCCAGGATGGAGATGCGGCCAAGATCGTCTTCGGACATGGGGAGCGCCTTCAGGAATTCACCCGCTAGTCCGTCGCGCCGCCCGGCGTCGATAACCTTGATCGAGATCAAGCTTGGCCTCGACAGGCGACGGGAAATCGGCATGTTCCGCGCCATGCAAAACGAACCATTTTTCAAAAGGGACGGCGAATTTTACGTCCCGCAAGCCTCCGGCCGCGGCCCCTGGAACCCCAATTCGCTGCACGGCCGGGTCATTGTCGGACTGCTCGGCCATGCGCTCGAGGACGCGTTCGGGGATCCTGATTTCCTTCCCGCACGCCTGACCGTGGACATGTACAAGCTGCCCGGCTTCGACCCGATCGAGGTCAGGACAAGTCTCATCCGCGAAGGTGGGCGCATCCGCATGGCGGAGGCGGAGTTCGTCTCCGGCGGCGTGTCGATGGCCAAGGCCTCGTGCCAGTTCCTGCGGCGGACCGAGCCGCCGGAGGGCGAAGTCTACAGCCCGCCCAACTGGAACGTTCCCCTGCCGCAGGACATCCCCCCGCCGGAACCGAACTCCGGTCCGATGGGCCGGATGTGGGCGACCCGGCCGATCACCGGAGGATTCGGCGAGGCGCCCAGCCGCGTGCGCCAGACCTGGATGAGCGAAGTGCGCGAACTGGTGGAGGGCGTGCCGCTGACGCCGTTCCAGCGGGTCGCGGTGGCCTGCGACTTCGTGAGCCCCTTCGCCCACGCCGCTCCGACCGGGCTGGGCTACATCAATTCCGACGTCACCCTCTATCTGCAGCGCGCGCCGGTGGGCGAGTGGATCGGTTTCGAGAAGTGGGACCACCAGGCCACCGACGGCATCGCGGTGGGCGAGTGCCGCCTTTATGACGTCGAGGGACCCATCGGGTTCGCCGCCTGCGCGGCGCTGGCCCAGCGCCGGGCGCCCAGGCCCAAGGCGGGCCTCGGCGCACCGGACCTAGCCGATCCGGCTGGACATGCCGCCGTCGACGAACAGCACCTGGCCGGTGATGAAGCCGGCCTCGTCGGAGGCCAGGAACAGGGCCGCATGGGCGGTGTCCCAGGCGGTTCCCATCTTGCCGCCCAGGGGCACGCGGGCGTTGCGGGCGGCGCGGACGGCCGCCGGGTCCTGTCCGGTGGCGCCGGCGATTCCGGCGACAGCCATGGGGGTGTCCATCAGTCCCATGGCGATGGCGTTGGCGCGCACGCCTTTGGACGCGTTGCTCTGGGCCACGCTGGTGGTCAGCCGGTTCACGGCGGCCTTGGAGACCTCGTAGGCCATCTGGGAGCCCCCCGCGATGCTGGCCAGGGACGAGATATTGACGATCGCGCCCGCGCCCTGCTCGCGCATCAGGGGCAGGGCGGCCTTGGTGGTCAGCCACATGCCCTTGAGATTGACCGCCATGATGCGGTCGAAAGCGTCTTCCTCCAGCCGATGGACCGGCCCGTCGCCGCCGCCGCCGATTCCGGCGTTGTTGACCAGGATGTCGAGACGCCCCCAGTGCGATTTCGCCCACTCGATGATTTCGCCGCAGTCCTTGGACCGGGTGATGTTCGCCGCCAGCGCGTGCGCCACGCCGCCCTCGGCCTGGATCAGGGCGACGGTCTCCTCGGCCCGGTCCAGGATCCGGTCGACGCACAGCACCTCGGCGCCCTCGCGCGCGAAGAGGATGGAGATCGCCCGGCCGTTGCCCACGGTCTCGCCGGGAGTCTGCCCGGCGCCCACCACCACGACCTTCTTGCCCGCGAGACGCCCGGCCATGCTCAGAAGCCCTTGAGGTCGGGATCGAGGGTCTGGCCCTGGTCTAGCTGGACGCCGAAGCTGTTCAGCATCATCGAGACCTGGGTGTACTGGCCGGCGGTGAACACCACGTCCATGCACTGCTTGTCGCTGAAATGGGCCTTCAGGGCCGTCCAGGTGGCGTTGGTGATGAACTGGTCATGGTGCAGCTCGTCGGCGGCCTGCAGCAGCGCCTTGTCCGCGGCGCTCCAGCCGGGGGCGTCGGGACCGGCCTTGATGCGCGCGATCTCCTCGTCGGTGAGGCCGTCGCGCTTGCCGATGGCCACGTGCTGGGTCCACTCGTAGCCGGACTTGCAGAGGAAACCGATGCGCAGGATGACGATCTCGCGCTCGCGGGCCGGCAGGTCGTTGCGGCGCGACAGCACATAATTGCCCCACGCCAGGAAGCCCTTGGCCGCCTTGGGGGCGTGGACCAGGGTGCGGAAGATGTTGAGCACCCGCCCGGTGGCCGCCATCGGGGCCAGTATCTCCGCCTGGTCGGCGTTCAGCTGATCGTCGGCCAATGGCGCGATACGCGGCTGGGTCAGTCTCATGCCTCATCCCTCCCTGGAATCTCCTGACCCAAGGTCAGGCGGCCATCCTACCGGGGCGGGGGAAGGGCGTGTCAAACGAATGTTTGACCGGGGTCCTAGCTCCGGAGAAGCATCGGCAGCACCTGGGCCAGGACCAGCAGCCCCAGGGCGAGGATCACCAGGCGGCCAAACAGTTTGTTGCGGCGGACGCGGGCGGCTTCGGCGGCGGCGGGATCGGGTTGGTCGGTCATGCGGCCATCATAGCGGCGCGGGGCGAAGGCGCCATCCATCGTGGATCTAGGCGAGCGCCGAGCGGAAGAAGGCGACGGCCTCGGCCCGGGCCGCCTCGGCCGCCGGGCGGTCGAACTGCATCAGCACCGGCCCGCCGGCGCCGTTGTGGGCGAACGGGTCGTTGATGGTCTGGGCGGGCAGGTCCCGGTCGAAGCCGTGGGTCGCGCCCGGATAGGTCACCCCGCGCACGGGCGCCTCGCCCCGCGCGGCGATCGCGGCGACCAGCTTCTCCCCGGCGTCGGGATGGTCGTAGGCGTCCGCCGCGCCGGTCTGGATCAGGATCGGGGCGCCGGTCAGTCCGGTGAGCGCCATGCGGGGATCGGCCTCGTAGGCGTAGCAGACCGGATAGTGCGCGCAGTGGGCGGCGAAGCCGGGCCCTTCGCCCCTCAGGGGATCGGCGAAGCGCCGCACGGCGCTGAGCAGGGTCACCACGCCGCCCCAGGAAAAGCCCATGATCCCGACCTGGGAGGCGGCGATCTCGGGCTGGGCGGCCATGAACCGCAGGGCGCCGAACGCGTCGGCCAGGGTCTCGACGGGCGAGCGCGGCCGCGCCGCGGCGCCGCGCACCGAGCCCCGCGCCGACCACATGTCGATCTCCAGGGTGGCGAGGCCGGCCTCGTTCAGCGCCGTGGCGTGGAATTCTCCCCGGCCGTCCACGCCGTCGGAGCCGTGGCAGATCAGCACTGCGCCGACCTTGGCTTCGGCGGCGAGCGGCGTCCGCAGCTTTCCGGCCACGTGCAGCGGCGTCGGGGCGAGGTTCGGAAATGAGACGTAGGAGGTGCGCAATGGGGCCTCGAAACGAAAAGGGCCGCCCAGGCTATCGCGCCTGGGCGGCCCCGCAAGCTCCCGAAGGACGCTTAGAACGACTTGCGGACGGTCAGGCCGTAGGTGCGCGGCTGGTTGACCAGGTAACCGTAGCGGGCCCGCAGGCCGCGCTCGCGGTCGATGGCCAGCTTGGCCCGCTCGTCGGACAGGTTGTTGACGAACAGGGCCGCCTCCCAGTCGTCGCTGCGCAGGCCCACGCGGAAGTTGGCGTTGGTGTAGGACGGCAGCTTGAGCTGGAAGGCCAGCGACGAGACGCTGGGCGAGCCGATGCCGAACAGCGAGACCGTGCGCGGATCGCCCTCCTGGTCGGCGATCTGAGTGTAGCGGTCGCCCACGTACTGCACCGACAGGTTGCTGAACGCGGTCAGGCCGTTCTCCATGGGGCGCACGTATCCCAGGCCGATGGCGGCCTGGAACTTCGGCACGGTCGGCAGGCGGTTGCCGCTGCGCAGGGACTGCAGCACCGCCCCGCTGGCGTCGCGCACGCTGGAGCGAAGCTCCGAGTTGTTGAGCGACGCCGAGGCGGAGATGTCGAAGTTGTCGCTGAGCCTGGAGTTGAGCTCTGCCTCGATGCCCATCGAACGAGCCTTCGGCACGTTGACGATGATGCGCGACGAGCAGCTGCCGGCGTCGACCGTGGCCTGCAGGTTCTCGATGTCGGAATAGAAGGCCGCGGCGGTGAACGAGCCGCCGGGAATCCGCGCCTTCATGCCGGCTTCGTAGTTCCAGACGCTTTCGTTGTCGAAGCTGGGATTGGCCAGCTTGGAGAAGGTCGCCAGGTCGGCGGCGTTGCAGAGCGGCTTGTTGAGCGGGTCGTTGACGCCGCCCAGCCGGAAGCCCTTGGAGATCTGGCCGTTGATGGTGAGGCTGTCGGTGGCCTTGTAGGCGACGATGACCCGCGGGGCGAAGTCGTCGGCCTTCACATGGCCGGGATAGTCGATGGTCCGGTCGGCGAAGATGCCGTCGAAGGTCAGCTTGCGCTTTTCCTCGTAGCGGGCGAGCCGCAGGCCGGCGGTGACGTCGAGCCGGTCGTTGACCTTGTAGGTGGCCTCGCCGAACAGGGCGTACTGGGTCAGCGTATAGGGCACGGTCGAGAAGTAGAGCGCGTCGGTCGGCGCGCGCACGCTGGCGGAGGGAATGCCGGAGAGGGCGGAGAAGCCGCGCACGTCCAGGTACTGGGCGTAGTCGCGATCCATTTCGCTGTAGAAGGCGCCGACCAGCCAGTCGAGCTTCTCGGCGTTGTTGGAGGCCAGGCGGACTTCCTGGGTGAACAGCTTCACCTGGGTGGTGTCGTAGAGCGGCGCGTCCAGGGTGTAGATGTTCTCAGCCAGGCCGATGGAGCCGCCGGTGATCGAACCGGTCAGGGCGGTGGCGTCGCGCACCACCAGCACGTCCCGGTCGGTGTAGGACGAGATCGAGGTCAGCGTCATGCCGCCCAGGTCGATGCTGACGTTCAGGTCGGCCAGCTTGAACTTGTCGGAGAACTTCTCCTCGAACTGGGTGAACTGTTCCAGGTCGCCCAGGTTCACCTTCGGCCGGGTGGTCGTGTACGGGTTGGCCAGGATGTTGAACACGTCGACGCGGTTGAAGCCGTGGACGCCGACGCTCTGCTGGATGTAGCGGGGCGTGATGGTGATGTTGTCGGTGGGCTGCATGCGCAGCGCCACGCGGAAGCCGGTGCGCTCGCCGTCATTGACGTCCTTGTTGACCGCGCCGCCGGGCTGGACCGCGTCGATGAAGCCCGGGAACCTGGAGCCGTAGGCCACGACCCGCAGGGCCGACCGGTCGCCCAGGGGCAGGTTGACCATGCCCTTCACGTCGCCGCCATTGCCGCCGTCGCTGACCTGGTTGGCCGTGACCTCCACGGAACCGTTGAAGTCTCCGAGCTCCGGCTGGTTGGTGATGTAGCGCACCGTGCCCGACAGGGACCCGGAGCCGAACAGCGTGCCTTGCGGCCCGCGCAGCACTTCGAGGCGGTTCAGGTCGAACAGG
This sequence comes from Phenylobacterium sp., assembly GCA_036279815.1. Taxonomy (GTDB): domain Bacteria; phylum Pseudomonadota; class Alphaproteobacteria; order Caulobacterales; family Caulobacteraceae; genus Phenylobacterium. The sequence goes on from DASUIJ010000418.1 coordinate 12,424, forward strand.
TCGAGGTCCGGCGTGAACAGGGAGAGCGAGATCACGCTTTCGTCGAGATAGACGCCCACCTGCTCCTTCACGCCGGGCTGGTCGCGCACGAGCTGGCCGGCGGAGATGCCGCGGATGGCCACCTGGCTCTGGCCCGGGCCGAGGTTCTGGACCGTGAAGCCCGCCACGTTGCGCGAGATGTCCTCGATGTTGGCGGCGCCGGTGGCGCGCATGCGGGTCTCGGACATGGCGTTGACCGAGAAGGGCACGTCGATCAGGGCCTCGTCGCGCTTGCGCGCCGTGACCACCAGTTCCTCGACCTCGGTGTTGGCGTCGGCCGCCCACGCCACCGCCGGCAGCGCCGTCGCGAGGGCGAGAAGGCTGACGCTGAGCGCCGAGTGGCGGCGCAGTTTGAGATGTCGCATAGAGTTTCCCCGTGGAATCGCGTGACGCGGGAACCGTCGAACGGTCCTGCGCTTCTGACGCGAAGTCTGGAGGACGCCGCCTGATTCAAGTCAACTCGTCGGCGCGTCTCGGCGGTACGAATAGATGGCGGCCGTCGCCAGAAAAGCACAGGTGTTAACGGCGGATCGAACCGCAATACTACCTGGGGTGACTTGCGGGTGATTGAGCCGCATTTTCGAACCATCGATTCGGGGCGCGCGATGTTGCCAGGCCGCGCCGCGAGGAATTGAGACGCTCTCTCCGTTAGCGGCCCGGCTCCACCAGGATCTTCACGTGGGCCTCCGGGTCGCCGAGGGTGACGAAGGCCTGGGCGACCTCATTGAGCCCGACCTTGCCGGTGACCACGCGGCTGACGTCGATCACGCCTTCCGAGATCTGGCGCAGGGTGGCGGCGAACTCGTCGGGGCTGTAGCCGAACACGAAGGTGAGCTCGATCTCCTTGGTGATGGCGATCGCCGGCTCGATCTTGTCGGTCTCCATGCAGACTCCGGCGACCACGATCTGGCTGCCGGCCGGCGCCGTCTCGATCAGGTGCTGCAGGATGCCGGGCGAGCCGACGCACTCGAACACGACGGGCTGGCCGAAGGTCTTGCCCATCATCCGGGCCATGTTCTGGGCCGCCCGGGCCGTGGGGACGCCGAAGCTCTCCCAGCGGGCGTGGGGGCTCTCCTGGGCGGGGTCGATGACCACGTCGGCGCCCAGCGACTCGGCGGCCGCGCGGCGGCGCGGGGAATAGTCCGCGGCGATGACCGGGCCATGGCCCTTGGCTTTCAGGCCGGCGATGACCGCAAGGCCGACGGGCCCGCAGCCGATGACCAGGGAGACCGAATCCTTGTCCAGGCGCGCCTTGGCGACGGCATGGGCCCCGACCGCGAAGGGTTCGGTCAGCGCGGCCTGGTCGGTGGGCAGGCCGTTGGGCACTTCCAGCACCATGGCCTCGGTGAGCAGCATGCGCTCGGCGAAGCCGCCGGGCAGGGCGTTGGAGTAGCCGAGGAGCTCGACGCCGGTGGCCGTGAGGGTCGCGGGCACGGAGACCACGCGGGTCCCGGCCTTCAGCGCGCCGGTGGTTCCCGGGCCGTGATCGAGGATTTCGGCGCAGAACTCGTGCCCGAAGACCGTGTCGGCGGTGGGGTCGAAGCCGCCGCCCATCGCCCCGCCGTCGCCGCCGCTGGCGCGCCGCGAGGTTTCGATCATGTGCTCCATGTGGTGCAGGGCGTGGAGGTCCGAGCCGCAGATGCCGCAGGCCAGGGTCCTGACCAGCACCTGTCCGGGGCCGGGTGTGAGGTCCGGAACCTCGTCGCAGACCAGTTGCTTGTTGCGGCGGACGACAGCGCGCATGGAGACCTCCCCGGATCGGTTGCTGACCGCAGCTTGCGGGCTTCGGCGCTCGAACGCCAGGGTGTCGTGGCGGCAAGAGGCGCGGGCTCGGCTTGCCGGGGAGGGGCTAATCCCCTAACCCTCCCGGCCTGAATCGAAGAGCGCGCGCGACGCGCAACCAGGAGAGCCGTATGAGCCTCGCCTTCCTTTGTCCCGGCCAGGGCAGCCAGGCCGTCGGCATGGGCGCCGACCTCGCAGAGGCCTTCGCCGCCGCCCGTGAGGTGTTCCAGGAAGTCGACGACGCCCTGGGCCAGAAGCTGTTCAAGCTGATGCGCGAAGGTCCCGAGGACCAGCTGACCCTGACCGAGAACGCGCAGCCGGCCCTGATGGCCGTGAGCCTGGCGGTGACGCGGACCCTGGAGAGGGAGTTCGGGGTCGGGATCGAGAAGGCGGCCTTCGTGGCGGGGCATTCGCTCGGCGAATATTCGGCCCTGGCCGCGGCCGGCGCCATCAGCCTCGCCGACACCGCGCGCCTGCTGAAGCTGCGGGGCCAGGCCATGCAGAGGGCCGTGCCGGTGGGCGCCGGGGCCATGGCCTCGCTCATCGGGCCCAAGAGCGACGTGGCCCTGGCCGAGGCCGCGGCCGAAGCCGGCTCCGCCGCGGGCGTCTGCGTCGTGGCCAACGACAACAACGCCGGCAATGTGGTGATCTCCGGCGCCAAGGCGGCCGTGGACCTGGCGATCGAGAAGGCCAAGGAGCTGGGCGCGCGGGCGATTCCGCTGAACGTGTCGGCGCCCTTCCATTGCCCGCTGATGCAGCCGGCGGCCGACGAGATGGCCCAGGCCCTGGCAGGCGCCACGATCCTGGCGCCGCGCGCGCCCCTGGTGGCCAATGTCACCGCCCGGCCGACCCTGGACCCCGAGGCGATCCGCCGGATGCTGGTCGAGCAGGTCACGGGACGGGTGCGCTGGCGCGAGAGCATGATCTGGCTGGCGGGCGAAGGCGGCGTGACCCGCTTCGCCGAGGCCGGAGCCGGCAAGGTGCTGTCGGGCATGGCCAAGCGCATCGCCCCGGACGCCGAGGCGACGCCCCTGAACACCCCGGCCGATCTCGAAGCCTTCTCCAAGAGCCTCTGAGGAGCGCGACCATGTTCGAACTGAACGGCAAGACCGCCCTCGTCACCGGCGCCACCGGCGGCATCGGCGCGGAGATCGCCAGGACCCTGCACGCCCAGGGCGCCCACGTGGTGCTCTCCGGCACCCGCGAGTCGGTCCTCGAGGAGCTGGCGACGTCGCTCGGCGACCGGGTCTCGGTGGCGGCGGCCAATCTCGCCGACTCCGAATCGGTCGATGGCCTGGTGGGCCGCGCCGAGGCCGCGACCGGCCAGCTCGACATCCTGGTGGCCAATGCGGGCATCACCAAGGACGGCCTTCTCATGCGCATGAAGGACGAGGACTGGGAGCAGGTCCTGAAGATCAATCTGGAGAGCTACTTCCGGCTCAGCCGCGCCGCGATGCGCGGCATGATGAAGCGGCGCTTCGGCCGGATCATCGGAATCACCTCGGTGGTGGGCGTGATGGGCAATCCGGGACAGTCGAACTACGCCGCCTCGAAGGCCGGGATGATCGGGTTTTCCAAGGCCTTGGCGCAGGAAGTGGCCACGCGGGGCATCACCGTGAACTGCGTCGCGCCGGGCTTTATCCAGAGCCCGATGACCGACGCCCTGACCGAGGCCCAGAAGGCCCAGATCCTGACCACGATCCCCGCCGGGCGGCTGGGAACCGGTTCCGAGGTGGCGGCGGCCTGCGCCTACCTCGCCAGCGACGAAGCGGCCTATATGACCGGCCAGACACTGCACGTGAACGGCGGAATGGCCATGATCTGAGCCGCTGGCCTCGCCGGATCGAACATGCTACGGCGACCCTTGAGCGGGAGAGGCCAAGGTCTCAAACCCTAGTGCCGTGAGCGGTTGACATCCTGTCGGCGGTCGCGGATGGATCAGTTGAACAACAGGGACTTATACGAATGTCCGACATCCTTGAGCGCGTGCGCAAGATCGTCATCGAACACCTGGACGCCGATCCGGAAAAGGTCACCGAGAAGGCCAGCTTTATCGACGACCTCGGCGCCGACAGTCTCGACAACGTCGAGCTGGTCATGGCGTTCGAGGAAGAGTTCGATATTGAAATTCCGGACGACGCGGCGGAGCACATCCAGACGGTGGGCGACGCGGTGAAGTTCATCGGAGAGCGTCTGGGCGCCTAAGGCCCAGAATTCGTTGATGTTTTGGCCGCCGCGTCCCTAATCTGAGGCGCGGCGGTCTGCGTATTGGAGCCCCGCCATGCGTCGTGTCGTCGTCACCGGGATAGGCCTGCTCACGCCTCTGGGCCAGGGCACGGAGTTGACCTGGCAAGCGATCCTCGCCGGCAAGTCCGGCGCCGGCCGCATCACCACCTTCGACCCGGAAGCCTATGCCTGCCAGGTGGCCTGCGAGGTGCCCCGGGTCGACGGCCGCGGCGGCGGCGGGCCCGACGTGCCCGGCAGCTTCGACCCCGACCAGACCATGGCGCCGAAGGACCAGCGCCGGGTCGACGACTTCATCCTCTACGCCGTGGCCGCGGCCGACGAGGCGGTGAAGGATTCGGGCTGGGTGCCGCAGACCGACGAGGACGCCGAACGCACCGGCGTGATCATCGGCTCGGGCATCGGCGGCCTGGCCACCATCGAGAAGACCAGCATCGAGCTGCACGAGAAGGGCCCGCGCCGCGTCAGCCCGTTCTTCATCCCCTCGGCCCTGATCAACCTTGCCTCGGGCCAGGTGTCGATCCGGCATGGCTTCAAGGGCCCCAACCACTCCGTGGTGACGGCCTGCGCCACCGGCGCCCACGCGGTCGGCGACGCCGCACGGATGATCAAGTACGGCGACGCCGACGTGATGGTCGCGGGCGGGGCCGAGGCCTCGATCTGCCCGGTGGGCGTCGCGGGCTTCATCGCCTGCCGCGCCATGTCCACCAACTTCAACGACCATCCCGAGAAGGCCAGCCGCCCCTATGACCGGGACCGCGACGGCTTCGTGATGGGCGAGGGCGCCGGCATCCTGGTGCTGGAGGAGTACGAACACGCCAAGGCCCGCGGCGCGAAGATCTACGCCGAAGTGGCCGGCTACGGCCTGGCGGGCGACGCCTACCACATCACCGCCCCGGCCGAGGACGGCGACGGCGGCTTCCGCGCCATGCGCGCGGCCCTGAAGGACGCGGGCGTCCAGGCCTCCGAGATCGACTACATCAACGCCCACGGCACCTCGACCCCGCTGGGCGACGAGATCGAACTGGGGGCGGTCACCCGCCTGCTGGGCAATTCGGCCCCCACCGTGTCCATGAGCTCGACCAAGTCGGCCACGGGCCACCTGCTGGGCGCGGCCGGCGCCATCGAGGCGGCGTTCAGCTGCCTGGCCATCCGTGACCAGATCGCGCCGCCGACGATCAACCTCGACGATCCCTCGGTGGTGACCGAGATCGACCTCGTGCCCAACAAGGCCAAGCCGATGACGATCAACGTGGTCCTCTCCAACAGCTTCGGCTTCGGGGGCACCAACGCCTCTGTGGTGTTCAAGAAGGTCTCGTGAGAGGCCGGCGCAAGAGCTCCCGCGGGGGCGGCGTCACGGCCGCCCGGCGGCTGGTCATCGGCCTGATGAGCGGCCTGTCGGTCTTCCTGCTGGTGGCGATCGTCGTCCTGGGCGCAGCGCTGTTCATGTACCAGGGACCGGGCCCCGCCGCGAAGTCCGGCGAGCGGACCACGGTGGACCTTCGCCACGGCGCCAGCCTGCCGGAGATCGCCTCGACCCTGAAGCGCGCAGGGGTGATCCGCTCCAGCTCGGTGTTCGTCACCGCCGCCCAGGTCTCCGGGGCGGCGCGCAGGCTGAAGGCCGGCGAGTACGAGTTCCGCAGCCGCGAGCCCCTGGCCCGGATCCTGGCCGACATCCGCGACGGCAGGATCGTACGCCACCAGGTGACCATCCCCGAGGGGCTGACGTCGGAGGCGGTGGTCGACATCCTGGCCCGCGAGCCGCTGCTGACCGGGGTGGCCCCCACCCCGGCCGAGGGCGCGATCCTGCCGGAGACCTATCAGTTCGAGCGCGGCGAGGACCGGGCCAAGGTGCTGCGCCGGATGATGGACGCCCAGGACCAGCTGCTGGCCATCCTGTGGGCGCGCCGCCAGCCGGGCCTGCCCTATCTGACGCCCACCCAGGCCGTGACCCTGGCCTCGGTCGTGGAGAAGGAGACCGGGGTGGCCGAGGAGCGGCCCCGGGTGGCGGCGGTGTTCATCAACCGCCTGCGCGCCGGAATGCGCCTGCAGAGCGACCCGACCGTGATCTACGGGATCAGCCAGGGACGGCCCCTGGGCCGCGGCATCCTGGCCTCGGAACTGGCGACGCCCAATCCCTACAACACCTATCTGACGGACGGCCTGCCGCCGACCCCGATCGCCAATCCCGGCCGCGCGGCCCTGGCCGCCGCCCTGGACCCGCCCAGGACGAGCGAGCTCTATTTCGTGGCCGACGGCACCGGCGGACACGCCTTCGCCTCGACCCTGGAGGAGCACGCCCGGAACGTGGAGCGCTGGCGCAGGATCGAGAAGGCTGAAGCCCCGGCCAAGGCGGCTCCCGCGGCCAAGTCCAAGGGCGAGGTGAAAGCCGCGAAGAAATGACCCCATCACCGTTCACTCCAGTACCTGGCCGAGGATCCTGCTGATGGCGCTGTCGGGCATGACCGGGTTCGGGCGGGCCGAGGGCGCTGCGGGCGACTGGACCTGGGCGGTCGAGGCGCGCTCGGTGAACGGGCGCAACCTGGAGGTCCGGTTCCGCGGGCCGCCGGGCTTCGACGGCCTGGAGCGGGCGGCGCGCGATGGCGCCCAGGCGCGGTTCCAGCGCGGCCAGGTCAATGTC
>DASUIJ010000419.1:0-2487 GCA_036279815.1 Phenylobacterium sp.
ATACGAGACCTACCTCCAGCTCTATCCCGAAGGCGCGGACGCGGATCGGGTCAGGCAGCGGCTGGCGGCGCTCCTGGCCACCGACGGCCGGCCGACGCCCAAGGCCGTCGCCACCACCGATCATAGGCGTCGCGAGCCCAAGGGCGAGTGGCGGTCCGGGGGCAGCCTCTCCGCCTACTACATGCGCGACGAGAGCTATCAGCAGATCGCCGACACGGCGACCAAGACCACCACCGACATCGCCGACACCAACCTCAACCAGATTCTATCGGCCGGCGACCTGTTCGCCGCCTACAGCGACCCGAACCTGCGGGTGAAGTTTCGCGCCACCGGAACCTACGCCAGCGACTTCCGGAAGAACGGCCACGACGTGGGCGCCCTGAGCGCCCTCTACCTTGAGGCTTCCGATCCGGGGCAGCGCTTTTACGGCCGGATCGGGCGCCAGACCCGCAGCACCGGCGGCGTCCTGGGCCGCTTCGACGGCGCGCTGGCGTCGACCCGGCTGACTGAGACACTGAAGCTCGAGGCGGTGGTGGGCTCCCCGGTGAACAGCCCGCGGAAGATGATGGTCGACACCCACCGCACCTTCTATGGCGCCAGCCTGGCCTTCGGCCGGTTCCGCAACGCCTGGGACGGCGACATCTATGTGATCGAGCAGCAGGCGTCGGGCCATATCGACCGGCGGGCTGTCGGCGCCGAGCTTCGCTACGTGGAGGGCGGCCGCTCGGTCTTCGGCGCGGTGGACTACGACGTCCACTTCAACACGCTCAATTTCGCCATCGTCAACGGCAGCTGGATCTATGGCGACGGCGGCGCCTTCACCTTCTCGCTGGACTACCGCAAGTCGCCGCTGCTCTTCACGGAGAACGCCCTGATCGGCCAGCCGGTCTTCAACCTTGACGACCTGAGGCTCCTCTATTCCGAAAGTGAGGTCCAGCAACTGGCGCTCGACCGCAGCGCAGAGAGCAAGACGGCCACCATCGGCGTCTCCCAGCCCCTCACGAAGAAGCTGACCTTCAACACGGACGTCACCATCTCGCAGGTGGCCGCCACGCCGGAATCCGGCGGCGTTCCGGCCTCGCCCTCCTCGGGCACGGAGTACTACGTCTCGACGCAGCTGATAGGCTCGGGACTGTTCCGCGAAGGCGATATCGGAATCCTGGGGCTGCGCTACGCCGACACCGCGAATTCCAACATCTGGATGGTCGACCTGAACACCCGATATCCCTGGTCCAGGACCTTCCGGATCAATCCGCGCCTGCAGCTGGGCTACAGGTCGAGCAAGCTCAATTCCGGGACCGAGCTCTCCGCCCGCCCGTCGATCCGCATGTACTACACCACGCGCCACCGCCTTCAGTTCGAACCTGAAGTGGGCGGAGAGTTCCTGAAATCCGACACGCCCACCGGCCAGGAGACGACAGCGGGCTACTATCTCAATCTCGGGGTGCGGCGGGACTTCTAGGGGAGTTCGCGTCTAGCGGACGAAGCAGGCTCCGCCCTGGCGCGTCCAGCGGCCGCAGAAAGCCGTTGCGTCGGCGCGGCTGGCGAAGCCGACCACCAGGGCCCGGTAATAGACTGCGTCGCCGGAGACGGCCGGCTGAATCTCAGTCCGGAGCGGATCGACCAGCAGCCCTTCCATGGCGCTGAACGCCTCCACCGCCTCAGCGATGGACTTATGCGCGGCGACCTGCACCGCCGGCGGGGCCCCGGACGCCGACGCCTTGAGGCCCACGACCGCGGTGACCGTGGGCGCGGCGCGTCGCATCCCCTGTCCAGGCGGTCTGGCTGCAAGGGTTCCCGGGCTGGCGGCTCCCAAGCCCGACAGCGATCGCCGGGGCTCGGCCGGCTGAGAGGGCGCGTCCGGCGCCGCGGTGACGAACAGTTCGGGCGCCGATCGCCCGGCCGGCGGCTCACCGATCGCGGACCCTGCCATCAGCAGGACCATGCTGGCGCTGGCGCCCGCCCATCTCATCCGCGCCGCCGATGACCTGCATCCCGCCATCATGTGAAGATCCAGCCCCGCCCAGGGCAAGGTAGCGCCAGACCAGGAGCAGACAAGTCCCGTCGGTCAGGTGGGCGCGCGCCGCCCTACTGGCGGATGCGGGTCCGGACCGGACCGGCGTGATCGGCTTCTGCTTTCGAGAAGCGCTGGCGATGCACATGGCGCGCCTTCGTCAGTTTCCACGCCAACTACGACACGGACGCGCCCGCGGAAGCGGGGCGGGCCTCGGGTCCGGTGCTCCTCTGCGACAGAGCCGAGGACCAGTTGCGCAGAGAGGCCTCGATCTCGGCGCTCAAGTCGGAGTTCGAACGGGCCCAGGTCCCGGGGCCTCGCTAGGTTGTCATCCAGATGGGGTGGGATTCAGGGACAGGTCGGGCCGGTGGCGAGATGACGGGCGCCAGGTTCGTCTACTTTCACGGACAGCCGGGGTCGCCGGACGAACTTGATCTGGTTCGGCCCGGCGCCTGGCGCCGATCGCCGAACCT
>DASUIJ010000420.1:0-8855 GCA_036279815.1 Phenylobacterium sp.
TGGCGCGAGGAGGTGCTGGGCCTGGTGGCGAGGCGCTCGGCGCCGGGCGCCCGGGCGGCGACCTTCACCGTGGCGGGGGCCGTGCGTCGCGGCCTGCAGTCTGCGGGCTTCGAGGTGGAGAAGCGGCCGGGCTATGGACGCAAGCGCGAGCGGCTGGAAGCCCGGGCGCCCGGCCAGGCCTCCCTCCCGTCGACGCCCCGCGTGGCGGTGATCGGCGGCGGGATCGCCGGCGCCTCGGCGGCCCGCGCCCTGCGGGCGCTGGGAATCGAGCCGCTGCTGGTGGAGGCCCAGGCCGCGGGGGCCGGCGCTTCGGGCAATCCCGCCGCCCTGGTCACCCCGCGGCTGGACGCCGGACTGGGTCCCGTGGCCCGGCTGGCGGCCCAGGCCTTCGCGCGGGCGATCGACCTCTACGCCACGATCCCGCAGGCCATCGTCGCGCGCGGGGTGCTGCAATTGGCCGTGGGCGAGCGCGATGTCGGTCGGTTCGAGAAGATCGCCGGCTCCGGCCTGTTCGAGGTCGACGCCCTGGCGGTCCTGGATGTCGAACACACCTCAGCCCGGCTGGGCGAAGCCGCGGCGACCGGCGCGATGGATCTTCGCGAGGCGCTGGTGGTCGAGCCGCCCGCCGTGCTGGCGGCCTGGGCCGGTCCGATGCGCATCGGCCGGGTGGCCCGCCTGGATCGCCGCGGCGGAGCCTGGGCGCTGATCGACCCGGACGGGGCGGTGCTGGCGGAGGCCGAGGCGGTGATTCTCGCCTGCGGCATGGGCGCGGCCGATCTGGCGCCCGGAACCGAACTCACCCCCGTCCGGGGTCAGGCGAGCTGGCAGGACGCGGACGAGCGTCCGGACGCGGCCGCCTGGGGCGGTTATGTGCTGCCGACCCGCACCGGGCTGCTGTTCGGCGCCACCCACGACCGCGGCGAGACGGCGCTCGACACCCGTTCGGCGGATCACGCCCGCAATCTGGAAACCCTCGCCGCCGCCCGGCCCGAACTCGCCCGGCGGATCGACGCGGGCGCGTTGCAGGGCCGCGCCGGCGTGCGCGCCACCACCGCCGACCGCCTGCCGCTGGCCGGTCCGGCCGCAGCCGAGGGGCTGTTCCTGCTGGGCGGATTCGGATCCCGGGGTTTCTCCTGGGCGCCTCTGCTGGCGGAGCATGTCGCGGCGCTGGCGGCGGACGCGCCCTCGCCGCTTCCTCGCGACCTGGCGGACCTGGTCGATCCGGGGCGTTTCCGGCGCCGCGCGGCGCGGCGAGGCCGCAATTTAGACGCGAGCGACGGATAGCTTGAAAAGCCGTCTCGTCGAACGACGCCCGCCTCCGGAATGCGGCGCGGCCACGAGCCTGGCAGGGAGTTGGAACATGTCGAAGTCCATCCTGGGCGCCGCTGGCGCCGTCGCCGCCCTCCTCGTCCTCGCCGGGGGCGCCGCCACCGCCGCCGAAGACGCCAGGCCCAAGCCGCCGCGGTCGTGTTTCCTCACCCGCAACGTCAACAGCTGGTCGGCCGCCGACGACAAGACCGTCTATGTCCGGGTGGGCGTGAAGGACATCTATCGGCTGGATCTGCTGGGCCCCTGTCCCGACATCGACTGGAACTGGAGCATCGCGCTGGAAAGCCACGGCTCGTCCTGGATCTGCTCGCCGCTGGACGCGACGATCATCGCCAAGAGCCCGATCGGCCCCCAGCGCTGCCCGGTCCGCCAGGTGACCAGGCTGACGCCGCAGGAAATCGCCGCCCTGCCGCCCAGGCACAAACCCTAGGGCCAGGGCCAAAGAAAAAGGGGCGCCCGAAGGCGCCCCCGCGAACCGTCCGGCCGGGGTCGGACGATACGGCTCTCCTTAGAAGTGCTTCTTGACCCCCAGCTGGAACACGCGGCCCAGCATGTAGGCGTTGGTGTAGTCGTAGTTGTACTGGCTGCGGGTGAACGGCGGATCCCTGTCGAGGATGTTGATCACCCCGACCGTGACGGTCGTGTCCCAGGGCAGCTGGCCCTGATAGACCAGATCGCTGGTGACCTCGTCGTCGGTCTTCCGGATCGAGGCCCCGACGAGGTTGTCCGTTCCCGACTTGTAGTGGGTCGTCCAGCGCAGGTTGTGCGTGCCGTTGCTCCAGTTGACGTAGGCGTTCGCCCGGATCTTCGGATACGAGTAGAAGGCGCTGAGCAGTTCGGTCTTGCCGGCCCGGTCGAGGGCCGGGGCGATGGTGAAGCCATCCAGCGTGACGAGGGCGCCGCGCTTGTATTCGATGGTGTAGGTGCCGTCGCCGCCGAAGGTCAGGTCGCCGCCGAAGAGCGCGTCATCCCAGTAATAGGTGCCCTGGAAGTCGACGCCCGACGTGTCGACGCTCGGACCATTGATCAGATTGGCCTTCACCCCCAGCAGGTTGCCGGGCGTGCAGTCGTCCGTGGCCGGATTGCCGTCGTCGGCGAAGGTGAACCGGCTGCGGAAGTTGGAGACCCCGCACTTCCAGGTCGACGCCGCGGCGCTGGGGAACATGGTGGAGACGATGGCCGCGGCGGTCTCGTTGGTCAGCTCGTCTTTGAACTTGAACTTGAAGTAGTCGATCGTGCCGCGGAAATTGCCCACGTTGAGGATGACGCCGACATTGTAGGTGTCGGCGGTTTCCGGCTGCAGGTTGGGATTGTTGGCGGTGTCCACCGGCCGGTAGAGCGAGCCGACGCCCGGAAGGTTGAACTGGGCCAGGCCCCGCACATTGCCGGGGGTGATGCTGCTCTGCTGCGGCGCCCGGAAGGTCGAGCCCGCCGAACCGCGCAGCGCCAGCCAGTCGGTCGCCTGCCAACGCGCCGAGATCTTCGGGTTGGTCGTGGAGCCGACGGAGCCGCCGTAATATTCGTAGCGGATGGCGCCGGACACTTCGAGCCTGTCCGTGATCGGAAGCTTCACCTCGCCGAACACCGAGGAGACGATGCGATCGACGTCGATCTCCTGCACGGCGGAGTAGAAGGTGAAGGCGCCGCTGCCGGAGTTTCCGCAGGTCGGCAGGCCGTCGCCATAGGGCAGGCTGTCGACGCAGGCGGCGCTGTTGATGTCGTAATAGTCCGGCACGTTGGTCTGGAGACGGTCGTACCGGTACTGGGTCCCGAGCGCCCAGCCGATGTTGCCGCCGCCCAGGGCGATGGGCAGCTTGCCGTTCAGGACGCCCTCGACCACGAACAGCTGGGTGTAGATGTCGGCCACCAGGTCCTGGCGCATCCAGTTCAAAAGGTCAGGCTTGTCGTTATTGACCGAGGACACGAAGAACGGGTTGGCCCCGCCGATTCCCTTGCCCGACGCGTAGGCGTTGGAGAAGGGGTTGAAGTACTGGCAGGCGCCCACGCCGGGCGTGCCTGTGGTCGGGCTGCAGCCCGCACCGCCCAGGCCGCGCAGGGCGAGCTGGAGCCGGGTGACCGAGATGTCCGGCCCGGCGCCGATGACGCCGTGGTTCTCCTGGAAGGTGCCCGAGACGCTCCAGCCGATGTCGTCGAACATGTGGCCCTTCAGCGAAGCGCCGAAGCGCATCGCCGTGGCCTCGCGGTGCTGGTGGTCCGCGCCGTCGGAGAACAACGGGTTACCGCCGTAGCCTTCCGGACGCCACAGGGTCTGCGAGGTGATGACGCCGTTGGCCGCGGCGTTGGCGCAGATCGTGCCGAGCGCCGGGCAGTTGGCCGGATTGGCCAGGAAGGCGACCAGGCCGGGGTTGGTGTTGGGGATGTAGAACCGCGACTGCTGGTTCCGGCCCACCGCCGGATAGGGCGAGGTGCCGCCGCCGGGAGAGGCTCCGGACGCCAGGATGGGGGTCGGGAACTGGGTCGTGGACTGGGCCGGCGAAACCCGCTCGTCGGGAACGTTGTGCCGCGACCACAGGGCCTCGGCGTGGAAGGTGATGTCGTCGGTGACGTCGAGGTTGAGCTCGCCGTAGAGGTTGTAGTGGTACTCGTCGTTCACCAGGTTATCGAACTGGGTGAACTGGAAACGGCAGCCCGAGGCCGGCGACGCGGCGTTGACCAGGACCCCGCCCAGCTCGGCGCAGCCGTTGTCGACGAAGGATTGCGAGAACGTCCCGCTGGCGAGCTGGGCCGCCGTGCCGGTGGTGTAGACGCCCGGATTGGACGCGGTCGACCAGCCGCCGAAGTTGTTGGCCGCGAACGGCCGCAGGGCCCAGTCCCGATCGGTGGTCCGCAGTTCGGTGCGCCGGCGATAGGTGGCGGTGACCAGCAGGTTGCCGCGATCGAACTTCCAGCCATAGGCGCCGTTGATGTCGTAGTCGCCGTCGGAGCCGTCGATCTTGGCGTAGTTGGCGCTGAACTCGAACCCTTCGAGGTCGCGCCGGGTGATGAAGTTGACCACGCCGCCGACCGCGTCGGAGCCGTAGGTCGCCGCCGCGCCGTCCCGAAGGACTTCGATCCGACCGATCGCGACATTGGGGATGAAGTTGATGTCGACGGACTCGATGGCCACCGCCGCCGGCGCGGGCGCCATGCGCTGGCCGTTGAACAGCACCAGAGTGCGGGCCGAGCCGAAGCCGCGGAGGTTGACCGTCGCCGAGCCGGCGGCGGTTCCCAGGAAGCGGTTGCTCTCCCCGATCGAGCCCTGAGCCGCGGTGAGGTTCTTGACCAGCTGGACGGTCGAGGGAGAGCCCTGCTTCTTCAGGTCCTCCGCCCCGATCACGTTCACGGGCAGGGCGGCGTCGGTCGGCGTGCCGGCGATGAACGAGCCGGTGACGACGACCTCTTCGACGGTGGTGGCGGCCGGAGTTTCGGCTGCGGTCGCGGAATGCGCGAGGCTCATTGTCATGGCGACAGCCAGAATCGAGCCGCCGCAGAAATAGCTGCTTTTCAACATCAGGTTTCCTTCCCCCTCGAGAGCCGTACCACCCGTTCTGACGCCGGGCATTTTTGACTCGTGAGCAGGATTATCATCCGCCCGGTTCCAGCTTCGCGCTAGAGGGTTTTTCAGCGGCGCAACATACCCGTGTTACGTCACCTTCCGCGTCTGGGAGGTGAGTAACTGGCATTCACTAACCCGTTATTCTATATGGGATTTGGCCCGGGCGCTTCCTCAGCGGCAAGCGGCTCCGGCCAGAAGTCTTTTTGTTTCAGGCCCCTGCAATAATTTTACGGCGTAACGAGAAGAACCGCGTTCATCGACGTGGGAGGCCGGGAATCCGACGGTCAGGGCGGCCAATTGAGCCCGGCCCGAGTGTTGCACATTTGTCGCGGCCAACGCCCGAACATACCGACCCCTCGGAACAGGGCGGGCGCCAGAAAAAAAACGCCACCCTCCTTCGAGGGTGGCGCGGAAGTCGCGAACCGTGAGGTTCGTCAGGATCAGAAGCGCTTCTTCACGCCCAGCGAATAGACGCGGCCCAGCGGGTTCGCGCTCGACGGGTCGTAGTTGTACTGGGTGCCGATGGCGAACGGCGGATCCTCGTCCAGGACGTTCTGGACCGAGATGACGGCCGTCGTGTCCCAGGGAAGCTCGACCTTGTAGGTGATGTCGTGCTGCCAGTACTCGGGGATCTTGGTCGTCGAGCGTACCGCCTTGGCGATGTTGATCGGGTTGGTCTCGATCTGGTTCACCGAGGAGATGTAGCGGATCTGCCAACGCAGGTTGTGCCGGCCGCTGGCCCAGTTGACGAAGGCGTTGCCCCGGATCCGATTGTATCCGGTGAAGATCGAGGCCCGGTAGGTGCCGACCCGGTGCTGGACCCCGGCCGAGTTCGAATTGAAGCCTTCGATCTGGTAGGGGGCCTCGTCGTAGGTCAGCAGGTAGGTGCCGTCGAAGCCGGTGGTCAGATCGCCGCCCAGAACGTCGCCCACGTCCAGGTTGGCCTGGAAGTCCACGCCTGACGTCTTCACCTGGCCGCCGTTGATGTACTGGGTGCGGTAGGTGAGGATGTTGGCGCGGCTGCAGTTGCCCTGGTCGAAGGTGAAGCGGGCCTGGACGCTGGCGTAGGCGGCGTTGCCGCAGTTGCCGGTGGCCGAACCGCCCGGGAACATGACGTTCAGCAGGTCGAGGGTGGCCTCGGAGGTCAGGGCGTCCTGGAAGTCGAAGTTCCAGTAGTCCACCGTGGCGTTGAACCGGCCGATATCGACCACGGCGCCGATGTCGTAGGTGGTCGCCGTTTCAGGATCGAGTTTCGGGTTCCCGTAGAGGTCGTTGGCCTTGTAGGTGCCGTTGGCGTTGGTCAGACCCCGGGTGAAGTTGGTGGTCGTGATCGTCGCCGCAGGAGCGCGGTAGGTGGTGCCCACCGAGCCGCGCAGGGCCAGCCAGTCAGTCGCCTGCCAGCGGATCGAGGCCTTCGGGTTCGTCGTTTCGCCCTGGCCTTGATAGTACTCGTAGCGCGCCGCGAGGGTGAGCTCGAGGGTGTCGGTCAGCGGGAACTTGGCTTCGCCGAACAGCGAGCTGATCTTCCGCGACACGTCGTAGGGACGAAGGTTCGCGTTGAACAGGAACGGGCCGTTCGCCGTGGTCGGGCAGAACGGCGAACCGTCGCCGAACGGCGGGCTGTCCACGCAGGGCGTGGCGTTGGCGTCGTAGGCCACATCCGGCGTCTGCTGGGTGCGGTCGTAGCGGAACTGGGCGCCGGCGGCCCAGGCCACCGTGTCCTCGCCCCACAGCTTCCAGCCGGTGTCGCCGTTGACGATCAGGTCGGCCACGAACAGACGCGACGAGATCTCGTTGTACTGCTTGGCGATCATCCAGTCGGCGACGTCGGCGCGGTTGGAGGCCGCGTCGTTGAAGCCGGGAATGGCGGAGGTCGCGACGTAGTACGGGTTCGGCCCGACGTTCGACTGGCTCTGGGCGAAGGCGTTGGCGAACGGGTTGAAGTAGAAGCAGCCCAGAGCCGCGTTGCCGGCGTTGGTGGTGAAGTTGTTGGTCTCCGCCGCCGTGCACTGGTCGGCGTTCCCGCCCCGACTGCCGAAGCCGCGCAGGCCGAGTTGGAGCCGGTTCACCGACACGTCCTCGAGGTTATAGTTGTAGTCCTGCTCCTGGTAGGTCAGCGAGACGTCCCAGCCGATCCCGTTCTCGAACTTGCCCTTCAGGCCGCCCGCGATGCGCCAGGTGTCCACCTTGTAGCTGTAGTGGCTGTGGTGGTCCTCGGTGGCGGGGTTGCCGGCGAAGCCGATCGGACGCCAGGCGGTGTTGGAGGTCGCGACGCCGTACAGGCCGGCGTTGGTGAGACCGGCCTTGGCCGTGGCGAGGCCGGTGGCGCAGGTGGCCGCGTCGACGCCGTAGGGATAGACCGGACCCGCGCAATTGGCGCCGGCGATCTGGCCCAGCAGGGCGACCAGGCCGGGGTTGGTGTTGGGGATATAGAAGCGCGACTGCTCGCCCGTGCCGCCGGCCGGGATCGGGGAGACCCCGCCGCCCGCCGATGCGCCCGAGGCCAGGATCGGCGCCGGGTACTGGTTGGGTCCGGTGACGGCCCAGCTTTGCAGGGGCGTGTTGTGCTTGGCGTACAGCGCCTCGACGTGGGCGGTGATGGTGTCGGTCACGTCCACATTGACCTGGCCGTAGACCTGATAGTGGTCTTCGTTCTCAACCAGGTTGTCGAAGGTCGTGTACTGGAAGTTGCACGACGTCGCCGAGACGATGGTGGTGGTCAGGATGTAGGGCGAACCGCCGTTGGCGGCGCAGCCGATATCCGGCAGGGCGCCGGCGAAGGCCGCCGACGTGAATCCGCTCGTGGGCGAGCCGACCGGTGCGACGGTGGCGTAGTTGTACTGGCCCGGGTTGCCGGTGCCGGCCCAGCCGCCCAGCGGGTTCTCCAGATAGCCCGAGGGACCGGTCCGAAGGGCCCAGCTGCGCGACTTCAGCGGCAGCTCGGAGCGGTGGCGATAGCCGCCGGTGATCATGATGTCGGCGCGGTCGCCCTTCCAGCCCCAGGCGACGCTGGTGTCATAGTCGCCGTCGGAGCCGTCGATGGCCTGGTAGTTGCCGCCGATTTCGAAGCCGTTGAGGTCTGTGCGGGTGATGAAGTTGACCACGCCGCCGATGGCGTCGGAACCGTAGGTCGCCGCCGCGCCGTCCTTCAGCACCTCGACGCGGCCGATGGCGGCGGAGGGCAGCAGGTTGATGTCGACCGAGCCCAGGCCCTGGGCCGAGACCGGGACCCGGCGGCCGTTGAACAGCACCAGGGTGCGGGTGCCGGTCGAAGCCGAGCTCAGATTGCGCAGGTTGATGGTCGCCGCGCCGGAGCCCGATCCGAAGCGGTTGTTCTCGCCGATCACCGACCCGGAGGAGGGGATGGTCTTGATGAACTGGACCATGGTGGGCGAGCCGCGCTGGGCGAGCTCCTTGGCCCCGATGACGTCCACGGGCAAAGCCGCGTCCTCGGGTGTGCCGGCGATGAATGAGCCGGTGATGACCACTTCCTCGACGGTCGCCTCGTCAGGCTTGGCCGCCTCGGCGGCAAGAGCCTGGCTGACAGCGCCAAGGGTCATCGCGACGGCCAGAACCGACCCGCCGCAGAAATATCTATTTTTTGACATCAATGTTTCCTTTCCCCCTCCAACGGCTCCGGAACAGTTGAAATTACCTGCGTGCGGTATTGCCGTAGAGTAAGAAGATCATCTCCCGGTCCGCGCAGAAGCGCCATAGGCGGCGTGGGTCTGTTTCAAATGAGAAACAGTCGCGACACGGCCGCACCATTTGGCGTACCTGCGGTTTCTGGACTCTCCCGACCATACCGGATCGAGAAATCTGCGGTCCGCCATTCTATGGATGAGTATAATTCATCCGAAATTCAGGGCCTTGCCGGGTGGCCGCGCGTCCGCTGAACGATGTTCGGATAATACGGGCGTTTCGAAAAACAAACCGTCCGGACCGCAAATATCACGGATCTCTGGATGAG
>DASUIJ010000421.1:0-5139 GCA_036279815.1 Phenylobacterium sp.
ACGGAATCTGAGATCGTCCTTGCGATGCGGATGTTCTCCACAGGCCAGATTCAAACCTGTGGGTCGGCGACTTGGTCACAGTGCCTTGCGCCCCAACGTTAAGCTATCGGTAACACCATGGCCCTCGTACCCGTCCTCGACCTTCGCTCCGCTCACAACGATGTCGACATCCCGCACGCCCCCGCCAACGTGGAGGCCGAGCAGGCCCTTCTCGGCACCGTGCTGTACGACAACGCCGCCTTCGAACGCCTGGGCGACTATCTGCAGGCGCGGCATTTCTACGAGCCGTTCCACCAGCGCCTGTTCACGGCCATCGAGACCCACATCCGCAAGGGCCAGCTGGCCGAGCCCATCCTGCTGGCCGAGCAGTTCAGCCGCGATCCCGCCTTCGAGGAACTGGGCGGCGTCCGCTATCTCGCCGACCTGGTCGACCGGGCCCCGCCGGCCGCGAACGTGCCGGACTATGGCCGCGCCATCTACGACCTGGCCCTGCGACGCGACCTGATCCGCATCGGCGGCGACATCGCCACCGTCGCCCAGGCGCCCGACGAGGATCGCTCCGCCCGCGACCAGATCGAGGCCGCCGAGGCTCAGCTCTACGCCCTGGCCGAGACCGGCGGCACGTCGCAGGGGTTCATTCCCTTCGCCGAGGCCCTGCACGGCGCCGTGACCATGGCCGCCGAGGCCCACAGCCGTGAAGGCGGCCTGGCGGGGGTCTCCACCGGGCTGATCGACCTCGACCAGAAGATCGGCGGCCTTCACCCCTCCGACCTGGTGATCCTGGCCGCCCGCCCCTCCATGGGGAAGACCTCGCTGGCCTGCAACATCGCCTACGACATCGCCCGGCACTATGCCTGGGAGCCGCAGCCGGACGGCTCGCGCAAGACCGTCTCCGGCGGGGTGGTGGCGTTCTTCTCGCTCGAAATGTCCGCCGAGCAGCTGGCCATGCGCCTGCTGGCCGAAGCCTCCGGCGTCTCCGGCGACCGGCTGCGCAAGGGCGAGATCGACGCCGTCGAGTTCGGGCGGATCCGCGACGCGGCCCTGGAGATCCAGGAGGCGCCGCTGTTCATCGACGCCACCGGCGGCATCACCATGGCCAAGCTCGCGGCCCGGGCCCGGCGGCTGAAACGCCAGCACGGCCTGGACGTGATCTTCGTCGACTACCTGCAGCTGATCACCGGGGGCGACCAGAAGAGCGACAACCGGGTGCAGGAGGTCTCCATGATCACCCAGAGCCTCAAGGCGCTGGCCAAGGAGCTCTCGGTGCCGGTCATCGCCCTGTCCCAGCTCTCGCGCCAGGTCGAGAACCGGGAGGACAAGAAGCCCCAGCTCTCCGACCTGCGGGAATCCGGCTCGATCGAGCAGGACGCCGACATGGTCATGTTCATCTATCGCGAGAGCTACTACCTCAGCCGCGCCGAGCCCCGCGAGGGCACGCCCGAGCACCTGACCTGGCAGGAACAGATGGACCAGGTGAACGGCCTGGCCGAGGTGATCATCGGCAAGCAGCGTCACGGCCCCATCGGCATCGTGCGGCTGTCCTTCAACGAGGATCTCACCAAGTTCGGCAATCTGGCCCGCGACCACAGCCGCTACGAACAGCACTGAGCCTAGCCGGGGCGAGGCCTTGCCGCTAAGCAGGCGCCGATGTCCTCCCCTTCCCCCACCGCCGCGCGGCTGACGATCGATCTCGATGCGCTGGCCTACAACTATGCGGTCATGCAGGCCGAGGCCGGCGGCGCGGAGATGGCTCCGGTGGTCAAGGCCGACGGCTATGGCCTGGGCGCCGGACCGGTGGCGCGCCGGCTGTGGGTCGAGGGCGCGCGGGCCTTCTTCGTGGCCCGCCTGTCCGAGGGCGAGGCCCTGCGCAGCGAACTCGGCCCAGGCCGCCCGGCGACGATCTACGTGCTGGACGGACTGCCGGCGGGAGCCGGCCCCCGCCTCGCCGCCGCCGGCCTGACGCCGGTGCTCACCACCCAGCCCCAGGTCTCCGCCGCCCAGGCCCTGGCCGCCCAGTCCGACGCGCCGATGGCGGTGGGACTGCACATCGACACCGGCATGAACCGCCAGGGCCTGACGCCCGACGAAGCCCGGGCGCTCGCCCAGTCGACCGACGGCCTCGCGGGCCTCGATGTTCGCCTGATCATGAGCCATCTCGGGTCCGCGACCGACCCCGCCGACCCGCGCAGCGCGGCCCAGCTCGCCCGGTTCAGGCCGATCCGGGCCCTGTTCCCCCAGGCTCGCGCCAGCCTGGCGGCGTCGGCAGGCATGTTCCTGCCCTGCGGCGAAGGGTTCGACCTGGTCAGGCCCGGCGTCACGCTCTACGGCGGCGGCCCGGAGGAGCGCCCGGATCCGCGGTTCAGGGCGGTGGCCACCCTCGACGCCCCGATCCTAGACATCCGCAACATTCCCGCCGGCGAGACGGTGGGCTACGGGTCCCGCGTGGTGGTGGATCGGCCCACCCGGGTCGCCATCGTGGCGGCGGGCTACGCGGACGGTGTCATCCGCGCCTCGATGGGCAAGGCCCATGGCTGGTTCGCCGGCGCCCTGCGGCCGATCCTCATCGTCACCATGGACCTGATCGCCCTGGATATCGGCGACACCCCCGCCCAGCCCGGCGACCGGGTCGAGCTGATGGGTCCCCATGCGTTGATCGACGACCTCGCGGCGGCCGCCGGCACCGTGGCGCACGAATGCCTGGTGCGGATAAGCGCGCGGGCCGAGCGGGTCTATCTCGGCGGGACCTAGCGCTTGACCTCGGCCCCGGCGAAGTCGATGACGCACATGGAGCCGTAGACGGAGTGGGGCCCGCAGGCCACGCCCGCCGCCTGGAAGGCGCGGCCGAAGATGTTGGTCCGGTGTCCGCGTCCCGGAACGCCGCTGTCGACCACCAGCTGGCGGATCACGTCCCGGGGATCCCGGTAGCCGTAGGAGATGTTCTCGGCCGCCAGGCCGGCCCAGACGCCATGGCGCTGGAGTCTCGGCCCGAGACCGCCCGACCCGTCGTGCCCTACCCGCCCCTGGGGTCCCTGGATCGCGGTGTGGGCCATGGCGGCGGCGGCAAGGCGGTTGTCGGAGCGCAGGGGCGGCAGCGGGCTCTGTCGCCTGAGAAAGGCGATCGCCTCGTCAACGGCCTCCGGATCCTCCGCGCCCACGTCGTCGGTCTCGCGAAGCTCGCGGGCATAGTCGGAGGGATGGGTGCGGGCGAAATTCAGTTCCGCCATCACGGCGTCGTCCAGGCCCGCGGCCAAGGCGGGGGAGCCGGCGGAAATCAGCAGCCCGACCGCTGCAGCGATTGATAGCGCCTTCATCAGGCCACCCGTTAGAACGACGTCCCCCGCCGTCGTCCTAGCACCGGTGTCGTAAACGAACGGTGCGACCCGTCGCCGCTTCAGCTCTTGGCGAGGCCTTCCAGGCGGCCGGGATTCACGGCGGCGACGGCCGCCTTGAGCTCGTCGACGCCGACGCCGTCGCCCTCGGCATGGACCATGAAGCGGTCGGCGACCATCACCGAGTACTCCCCGTGCCTGGCGGTCCGGTCATAGGATTCCGTCGTCATCCGTCCATCGACCTTGCCGACCTTCTCGTAACGGCCGTTCTCTTCATGCGAGGACTGCACGTTGAAGGCTCCGGCGATCCCGGCGATGGCGCCGGTGGCGCCCATGTCGGTCACCTGGACCCGCAGGGTCGCCTCGCCCTTCTGATAGGTTCCCTCCGCGGTCGAGGCGCCCATGCCGCCCGCGCCGCCGCTCTCCGCACTGACGCCCGTGCGCGCGAATCCGCCGATCGAACCCGGCAGGTAGGCCTTGAGCAGTTCCGGGTCGGTGAGCTTGACGGTCCCCCCGTTGGCCTGAGCCTTGGACGACGCCGCTTCCAGCTGCTTGGAGGCCGCCTGGAGCTTGGCCAGGTCGACCGAGCCGGCCGGGGTGTTGATCTTCCCGCTGATCTGCCCCGCGCCGATGACCGGGCCGGACATGTGAGCCATCCGGCCGATCCCGCCGAGCGTGCTCATGAACATCGAGATCAGCAGGAACAGGGCGACGCCGGCCACGATGACCAGGACCGTGTAGGCCGTCGCCTTTTCCTCGGCGACCTTCATCAGGCGCGGCAGCCCCAGATAGAGCAGGTAGAGGCTGTAGAGGCCGACGATGCCCAGGATCGAAAGGGCCGGGACCAGGGTGAAAACCCCGGCCAGCCACGAGGCGGTCATCGAATAGGTCGCCACCTTGAACGCCTGGATCGGGTTTCTCGTCCCGCCGAAGCTGGGCGCCAGCGCGTCGATGATCAGGCCAAGGACGAAGACGTGCGCCAGGCTGAGGCCGAACTGCACGACCGCCAGCACGACCGAATTCAGGATCGGCGGGCGATAGGTCACCCCGAAGAAGCCGAACCCGAACACCACCGAGCCGATCAGACCGCACACCGCCGGGATCGCCGCCAGCGGGATCACGTAGCTCCGGTACAGACCGCCTACCGTGGCCGGCTCGGCGTCGATCACCTCCCACGTCGGTTTCGGTTGAAGAAGGATCGCCTTGATCCGCGCGATAATATTCGCGCCCGTCGAACCCGGTTCGATTACGCTCATGCCCGCCTCCCAAGCTTGAAAGAGCACCTGACACGCCCCATTTGGCGAGCCTATCCCAACCGATGTTCTCGGCAACCGCTGTTCTTGTCCCAGGGCGCGAAGGTCTTTTCGGGGTTAGACTGGCTGTCCTCACGAATCAGGAGAGCTCATGGCCCGCGACGGCGCCGTCTATGTCTGCCAATCCTGCGGCGCGGCGCAGACCAAGTGGGCGGGCCAGTGCCCGGCCTGCGGGGCCTGGAATTCGTTTGTCGAGGAAGTGCAGTCCCGGCCGCCGGGCGCCCTGGCCCCCACGCGCGGCTCCAAGACCCGCGGCCTGACCTTCCAGGGCCTGGAGGCCAAGACCCCGGCCCCGCCCCGGATCATCACCGGCGTCGACGAGTTCGATCGGGTCTGCGGCGGCGGCGTCGTGCCCGGCTCGGCGATCCTGGTCGGCGGTGATCCCGGCGTCGGCAAGTCGACCCTGTTGCTCCAGGTGGTGGGCTCCGCCTCGCGTCGCGGCGTCTCCTGCGCCTACATTTCGGGCGAGGAATCCGCCGAGCAGGTCCGCTCGCGCG
>DASUIJ010000422.1:0-9125 GCA_036279815.1 Phenylobacterium sp.
AGGGCCGCGGCATAGAGGACCCATCCCAGGTTGGTGTAGCCGAAGGTTCTCGCGCGCGGCTCGGAACCCTGCTCGAGCAGGCGCCGGTAGCCGGCGACCGCGGGCGCGTCGATATAGGACGTGCGGTATTCGAGCGGATCGTTCGAGAACGGGATCCGATGCCCGAGCAGCTCCCGAAGCGTCGCCTGGCCTGCGGCAGGCGCGCCCCTGATCCTCAGGCCCGGCCAGACCTGGTCCAGTCGCGTGTCGAGCGGCAGCACCCCGCGCCGGTCGAGGTCCGTCGCGAGAACGCCGACGTAAGCCTTGGTCATCGAGGCGATGTAGAACGGCGTGTCGGCGTCGGCCGGTCGGCCGCCCGGCGTCACCTGCCCCGCGACCCAGATGCGTGGAGGCCCGCCGGGCTGGACCATGACGACCGCCAGGGCGGGCGAGGCGCCGGGGGCGGTCTGCGCGGCGGCGGCGAGCGCTTCGACCGTCGCCGAGGCGCGCTGAAAGTCGGCGGAAGACGCCGGCCGGGGCTCCGCGCGGACCGGGCCGCAGAGGAAGAGACAGGCCGAAACGGCGAGGACGAGGGTGCTCCGCAGCATCGGGCGACCCTGCGTGGCCGCCGACGCGGCGTCTTGCACGGATGTAGCGTCCTATCTGAAGCGCTGTCCCAGACGCGCAGGCGGCAGGCCGACGAAGCGCACCAGGGCCCGGGTCATATGGGACTGATCCGAGTAGCCGGCGTCCCAGGCCGCCTGGACCGGAGGACGCCCGTTCGCCACGGCCTGGAGCGCCCGGCTCGCCATCGCGCGCTGTTTCAGCTCCGACGGGCTCACGCCGAACGCCGCACGAAACATCCTGGAGACGTGGACGCGATGGCGGCCGACCGACGCGGCCAGGGCCTGGACGCTGGTCAGGGGTTCTTCGAGAAGGCGGTCGCGGGCCTCGCGAAGCCAGGTCGGGGGCTGGGCGGCGGGCGGGGCGACGCCGGCCGCGAGAACGTCCCAGAGCAATTCCTCGCCCAGGGCCGCGTCGAGCTGGCGAACCGCGGTTCGGACCAGCCGTGCGACCTGGGCGCCGGCGCCGGTCTCGAGCCACCCGGATCGCCGGCCCGCCGGGTCGAGATTCCTTCCCGGCAGGGTGAGGACCACCGCGCCCGAGGGCCCGAAGCTGAGTTCATGAGCGAAGCCCGCCGGCCTGTAGGACACCGCGGCCGGCGCGGGCGTCTGCGGACCGACACGACCGTCCTCCCGGAACGATCCCGCGACGAGAACCGAGACGTGCGGCTCGTCGTGACCATGGCGCGGCTGCTGCAGGCCCGGCGGATAGCAGGTGAGCTTCGCGGTTCCGAACAGCGCGACCCGGACGCCGTCGCCGGCGTCCCGCCAAGGCAGGCTTCGCCCTTCCACCCGCCTAGCGTCCCTGCCGTCCCATGGCGAAGAACTCGTCGTTCGGCCGCATGGAGATCAGGTTGGCCATCCGGTTGCTGAGCGCGAAGAAGGCGGCGATGGCGCCGATGTCCCAGGCGTCCTCGTCGGTGAAGCCGTGGGCGTGAAGGGCCTCGAAGTCCGCGTCGCCCACGGTGGCGGACGCCTGTGAGACCTTCAGGGCGAAGTCGAGCATGGCCCGCTGCCTGGGCGTGATGTCGGCCTTGCGGTGGTTGACCGCCACCTGGTCGGCCACCAGGGGGTCCCTGGCCCGGATGCGCAGGATCGCCCCATGGGCCACCACGCAGTAGAGGCAGCCGTTGGCGGCGGAGGTGGCCACCACGATCATCTCGCGCTCGGCCTTGGTGATCCCGCCTTCCTTTTCCATCAGGGCGTCGTGGTAGTCGAAGAAGGCCCGCGCCTCGGCCGGCCGATGGGCCAGGGTGAGGAAAACGTTGGGAATGAACCCCGACTTCTCCTGAACGGCCAGAACCCGCGCCCGAAGGTCGTCCGGCAGGTCCATGACGTCGGGTACGGGATAGCGGCTGGCGGGACGGTCGGTCATGTGGGCCTCCTGGGATTGGGCGTCATCATACTCAAATCGGTCCCCGCCGCGGCCTCGATCCGAGTGGCCCGGACCTGAGGAAGCTGTCACCCTGGCCGCGCCGCGGTCGCCAGGGTGGGCGCGGCGTACGACAGGGGTCCCCGAATTGACGATCGAGCTGAACGACGAAATCCGTGAACACGTCAACGGCGCGCTCCTGGCGGGCCATCCGATGATCGTGGCCACGGTGGACGCGGCGGGCAAACCCCGCATCTCCTACAGGGGCTCCCTGCAGGTGTTCTCCGCCGACCAGCTGGGGTTCTGGGCGCGCAACGCCGAGGGCTCGACCCTGGAGTCGATCCGCGGCAACCCCCACGTGGCGCTCATGTACCGCCAGCCGGCGCAGCGGGTGGTCCTGCAGTTTTCCGGCCGTGCGCGGATGGCGCAAGGCGCCGAGCGCGATCGGATCTACGACCTGGCGCCCGAGTTCGAGCAGAAGGCGGACCCGGACAAGAAGGGCGTCGCGGTCGTCATCGACCTGGACAAGGTCGAGGGCGTTCTGGGCCTCGACGCCGACGGCAAGCGGCGCGGCGTGAGCCTGCAGCGCGGCTGACGCCCCGGCGGAGCGGCCGACCTCGACGCCTCAGGACTCCCGCGCCGCCGAACCCGCCTTTTTCAACGGCGGGAAGTCTTCGCCGCGCAGGGTTTCCTTCTCCAGCAGCAGCTCCACCCCACGGTCCAGGTCCGCGCGGCGGGCCGCGAGGATGTCGCGGGCGCGGGTGTCGGCGCGGGCGATCAAGTCGCGGACGGCGACATCGATTTCACGCAAGGTGCCTTCCGCCGCTTCCGAGGTGGGTCCCGTTCCCAGCAGCATGGGCGCGGCCGGGGCCATGAAGGTGCGTTCGCCCACGATGGCGTCCATCCCGTAGCGGGCGACCATGTCCATGGCGATCGCCGTGGCGTGCTGCAGGTCGTCGGCCGCGCCCGTGGAGATGTCGCCGTCGTAGACCAGCGCCTCCGCCGCGCGTCCGCCCAGCAGGACGGTGATGCGCTCCTCCAGCTCGCTGCGGGCCAGCACGAACCGGTCCTCGGTCGGGCGCTGCATGGTGAAGCCGAGCGCGCCCAGGCCATGGGGGACGATGGAGACCTTCTGGACCGGGTCCACGCTGGGCAGGGCCACGGCGACAAGGGCGTGGCCCATCTCGTGGCAGGCGATGCGGCGGCGCTCCGGGCCGCTGATGATCCGGCTGCGACGCTCCAGCCCCGCGACGATCCGCTCGATGGCGGTCTCGAAGTCGGCCAGGCCGACGCTGTCGCCGCCGCGGCGGGTCGCGGCGATGGCCGCCTCGTTGGCGAGGTTGGCGAGGTCGGCGCCGGCGAAGCCGGTGGTCATGCCGGCCACCGCGTCGAGGTCGAGGCCGGGCGCCAGGGTGACCTTCTTGACGTGCACATTGAGGATCGCCAGGCGTCCCTTGCGGTCGGGCCGGTCCACCAGGACCTGGCGGTCGAAACGGCCCGCGCGCAGCAGCGCCGGGTCGAGGATCTCCGGCCGGTTGGTGGCGGCCAGCAGGATCACCCCGCCGCTGGGGTCGAACCCGTCGATCTCGGCGAGCAGCTGGTTGAGGGTCTGCTCCTTCTCGTCCAGGCCGCCGACCGCGAGGTTGGTGCGGCTGCGGCCCAGGGCGTCGAGCTCGTCGATGAAGATGATGCTGGGGGCCTTGGCCTTGGCCTGTTCGAACAGGTCGCGAACCCGCGCGGCCCCCACGCCGACGAACATCTCCACGAACTCCGAGCCGGAGATGGAGAAGAAGGGAACTCCGGCCTCGCCCGCGACCGCCCGGGCCAGCAGCGTCTTGCCGGTTCCCGGCGGCCCGACCAGCAGCACCCCCTTGGGGGCCCGCGCCCCCAGGCGACCGAAGGAGACGGGATCCTTCAGGAAGGCGACCACCTCCTGAAGCTCATGCTTGGCTTCGTCCACGCCGGCGACGTCGGCGAAGGTCACCCGGACGTCGGTCTCCAGGTAGAGCTTCGCCCGCGACTTGCCCATGCTGAGCAGGCCGCCGACCCCCTGGCCCGTCGACATCCGACGGATCAGGAAGCTCCAGATCAGGTAGAAGCCGAACGCCGGCAGCACCCAGGACAGGAGCCCGGCCAGCAGTCCGCTGGGACGCGCGCCGGTGACCTGGACCCCCTTGGCCGCGAGCTTCTCGGCGATTTGCGGGTCGACGCGGACCGTGACGAAGGCCGGCGCCTCGCCGTCCGCGGGCGTCTTCAGCTTGCCCTGGATCAGGTCGGGGCCGATCGTGACCTCGCTCACCCGGCCCTGGGCCGCCCAGGTTTCGAACTGGCTGTACGGCACGGAGCGGACTTCGCCGGTGGCATGGATGACCCACTGGCCGAAGCCCAGGCCCAGGAGCGCGATCACCACGTACCAGACGATGAAGTCACGCCGCTGGTGCGCTTCCTCCTCGGAGGTCGATGGCTTCGCCCCCGGTTCTTTCGATGCTGGTCGCCGCATGGGTTTCCCTCCCGCACTCCGCGCGAAGCGACCTTGTCGCAGATCAAACGGCAAGGGGCGGCGTCAGCGGGCGGGGCGCATGGACGAGATCGAGTCCCGCATTCCAAGGACCTGGGTGTCGTAGACGCTTCGGCTGACCGTCACGCAGCGGCCGCCATAGTTGGCGTCGGTGCAGACGATCCACGGCCCGGAGCCGGATCGGAGCCGGATCGACCGGATCCGGTCGTTGAGACCGGTGTATTCGAGGTTCGGCATGTCGCCGCGAACCTGGAAGGACCGGCCCCGCCATCCGCGGTTCGAGTACAGGTCCGCGGCGTCGCGCCTGTAGCCGCGACGATCGCCGTAATAGCCGCCGGAGCCGTAGCCCGGCGCCGACGGCGTGGCGTAGCCAGGCGGCGCGTCGCGGACCGATGGCGGCTGGCCGCCGCCGGGGCCGATGCAGGTCAGGCCGCCATCGGCGTCGACGCTGATGTCCGTGCTGCAGCTGAGGATGTTGATGGTCGACTGGGCGCTGCCCCTCGAGCCCCGGCACCAGGCGCTCAGGAACTGGCCCTCGACCCGGATGTCGGTGCACAGGCGCTCGTAGCTGCCGCGCGGCGCGCCGTAGACGTTAGGCTGGGCGAGCGCAGGCGCCGCGGCCGCCAGGGCGAGCGCCGAGAGGCTTAGGATGATCCGCATGTCCACTCCTGGGAAACAACCGAGACAGTAAACGCGCCTGCGGGCCGTTGGCTCCAAACCGGCCCGCGCGAGGCCCGGGCCGGCGCATTTCCGGGCCCGAACCAGGCCAGACCGGAAATCTTTCGGAGCCTCGGAGCCATTGCGCAGCTTGCGCGTTCTCCCTGCATCGGAGGCCCGCTCGAGACCGGCGGGTTCCACAACAAGGACAAGCAAGGACATGACGAACCCGCTCGTCACCGCCGTTCCGGCGGTCGCCAGGCCGGCCGTCGACGCCCTCCAGCCGCTCCATCACCCCGCAGGAAATCCCCAATGTCTCTGATCAACCTCGCCATCGTCCTGATCGTCGTCGGCGTCCTGCTCTGGCTGGTCAACAGCTACATCCCGATGGATTCCAAGATCAAAGGCATCCTCAACGCGGTCGTCGTCATCGGCGTCGTGCTGTGGCTGCTGCAGGTGTTCGGCGTCCTGGGCCCGATCGGCAACATCCGCATCGGGCGCTGAGTTCGGGGGCCCCGCCCCCCTTCCGGAAGAACCGAACTCTCAACCAAGGCTGCAAAAATGCGCTTCGACCGCTTTCTGCTCTCAACCTGCGCCGCGATCTCCCTGACCTGGCCGACCGCCGTTCTCGCCGATCCGCCGGACAACCGCGGGCACGGTCAAGGCGGAGGGCCGGCGGAAAGCCATGGCCAGGCGAAGGGCCAGGAAAAGAAGGCGGACCGGCCCCAGCAGGCCCCCGCGCCGGCCAGATCGCGCGCCCAGGGCCCCGCCGCCGCCCAGCACGCTCCGCAGAGGCGCGCCTCCGAGCCTCGCCATGCCCCAGCCCGAGCGCCCAGGCCCGCCCAGCGCGCCGCCCGGCCGGCGCCTCCGCAGCTCGGCGCCTGGGAGCGGGGCGCGGCCGCGCCGCAGCGGGCGCAGCTCGGCGCGCAATGGCGCGAGCAGCATCGCGACTGGGACCGCGCCGCGCCGTGGCGCAGCAACCAGACCTGGTGGCGCAGCAATCCCAGTTTCCGGACCTACTCCGGACACCGGATCGGCTACTTCTTCTTCCCCGGCTTCGGCTACATCTCCGCGCCGCCTGAGTACCGTCAGCACTACTGGCGCGCCGGCGACGAGCTGCCGAGCTGGTTCTGGCGCTATCGGGTGCGGAACTACTGGTCCTATGGACTGCCCACCCCGCCCCGGGGCTGCGGCTGGATCTGGCTGGACGGCGACGTCGCCCTGGTCGATCTCAGGGACGGATATATCCTGGACGTCGTCCATAACCTCTGGTGACCGCAGGTCCGGGGCGGCCGGCGCGCCGAATGCGGAACGACGCCGGGTCTAGAGTCCCTGGCGGACGCGCCCGGCCTGCAGCGGCGCGCCGATCTTTTCGAACAGCTCCGCCGACTGCCTGAGGAGGGCGAGGCGCCCGGCCTCGTCGCCGATGGCCGCCGCCGCTTCCGCCCGCCATTCCGCCAGGCTGGGCGACAGGGTCTGGGCGCCCGTGCGCCCGATCAGCGCCTCCGCCTGGTCGAGGGCCCGGCAAGCGCTGTCGTGCGCGCCCGCCCCGTCCTTGCGGAGCAGCGCCCGGGCCAGGATTCCCAGGGACTGGGCCTCGAGGTTGCCGCGCAAGGCGGCGTGGCAGGTCTCGATCGTCTCGCGGGCGGTGGCGATGGCCGCCTCCAGGTCGCCCGAATGCAGCAGGGCCTCGGCGATGAGCATGGACGACATGCCGGCATGCTGCCGCTCGCCCTGGCGGTGGATGGCCAGGGCCGCCTGGGCGGTGGCGATGGCCTCCAGGGGACGTCCGGAGGCCAGGTGCAGGTAGGTCAGGCAGAGCTTGCGGTGGGCGACCACCGTCGGCGGATCGCCCATGGCCGTGCAGGCCTTGTCGACGGCGTCGGCGCAGGCCTGGAGCTTGGCGACGTCGCCCATGGCCAGGTAGGCCGTGGCCGACCAGGACGAGATGTAGACGCCGGCTTCCGGGGTCTGGTCCTGGGCCATCAGGTCCACGCAGCGGTCGAATTCCCTCAAGCCCTCCGGGATCCGCCCCATGATCGTCAGGCAGGTGGCCCGCCAGAACTTGAGGCCGGAATAGGGATTGAAGCCCATCACCCATTCGGTCCGGGGGACGGGTTCGTCGTAGGTCGCCAGGGTCTCCTCGGCCAGCTGCACGGCCTGCGGGAAGCTGGCGGTGTAGACCCGGGCGTCGACGAGATAGAGCGCCGCATTGACGATCAGGGACGTGTCGCCCAGCGCCCTGGCCCCGTCATGGATCTGGGTCGCCAGGTCGATATAGGTGGCGAGGTCGCCGATCGAGCAGCAGGCCCGTCCGTAGACCATCGACACCTTCAGCTCGGTCGCCCGGTCCCCTGTGGCCCGCGCGAAGGCCAGGCCTTCCTCGAACAGGGCCTTGATCTCGTCCGGGCCGGAGGTGAACCGCCAGCTGAGATTGAGCAGGTGCTGGCAGGCGGCGACGCCCAGGGCGGCGGCCTCGGGATCGTCGGCGAGCCCGGCCAGCAGCGACCGGACGCGGCCCCAGTGGAAGACGGCCGCGTTGGGATCGGTGAGGCTGACCCATTCGGCGGCCTGGCGGTGGCGGAGCGCGGCCTTGAGCGGCTCGCCCGCCTCCTCCCAGTGATGGGCCAGCAGCGCCGCCCGCTCGTCGACGGAGCCGTCCTGGCGCTGCTCGATGGCCGCGGCGATCGACCGGTGGATCTTCCGGCGCCGGTCCTTGAGCAGAGACCCCAGGGCGGTCTCCTGGGTCAGGGGATGGCGGAAGGCGTATTCGACCACCGGGAACACCGACAGCTCGGTGATGAAGTCGCCGCGCCGCAGGTTGTCCAGGATCTCGGTGACCTGGGCGTCGCCGATCCCGCACACCGACCGGATCAGCTGCTCCGAGAAGTTCTTTCCGATCACCGCCGCCGTCTGGATGACCTGCTTCTCCCCCGGCGACAGCCTGTCGATCCGGGCGGCGATCACGGCCATGACGCTGGACGGCACCTCGATCCGGTCGACCGGGGTGACCAGCCTGTAGGCGCCGCGTTCGCCCTCCAGGTGGCCGGTCTCGGCGAGGTTGCGGACGACCTCCTCGACGAAGAAGGGATTGCCCACGGTGCGCGCCTCGATCATCGCGGCGAGGGAGGGCTGGTTGGCCTGCGGCCCCAGCAGGTCGCCCAGCAGTTCGCCCTCCGCGTCGCCGGCCAGGGGCGTCAGGGCGATCTGGTGGCACCAGGGGTTCTTCATCCAGTCGGCGCGATATTCCGGCCGGTAGTTGAGCAGCAGCAGCCCCCGGGCGCCGCTGCGGGCCTCGACCATGTGCTCGATGAACTGGGCGCTGGCGGAGTCGAGCCAGTGCAGGTCCTCGACCATCGTCACCATGAGCTGGCGCTCGCCGGTGCGCCGGATGAGGTGGCGCATGAGGCCGAACAGCTGGCGCTGGCGGGTGTCGGGGTCCATGCGCGGCGGCGGGTTGTCCGGATCGGGCACGCCCAGGAAGTCGGCGACCAGGGCCACGGCGTCGCCGAGGTTGGCGTCGAGCTCGGTCATGGTCGCGGCGATCTTGCCGCGGGCGGCGGCGTCGTCGTCCTCCGGCCGGATGTCGAAGAACGAGCGGAACACTTCGAGGATCGCCAGGAACGGCACATTGCGTCCGTTGGCCGCCGCCCGCCCCTCGATGACCCGCACGCCCCGCGCGCGGCAATGCTCGAGGAACTCGAAGCACAGGCGGCTCTTGCCGACCCCGGCCTCGGCGACGACGCCGATCACCTGGCCGTCGCCGGCGTCGGCCCGGGCCAGGGCCTCGTCCAGGATCGCGATGTCGGCCGCGCGGCCGACGAACGGGCTGAGCCCGCGCGCCCGGGCCAGGTCGAACCGGGTCCGCGCGGGCCGCAGCCCCGACACCTTGAACGCCCGGGGACCCAGGGGATCGACGACCAGCAGGCCGCCGGTGAGCGTCGCCATGGCCGGGCTGATCGCCACGGTGGTCGGC
>DASUIJ010000423.1:0-2778 GCA_036279815.1 Phenylobacterium sp.
CGCTGTTCTTCGGCATCGGCGGGGTCGATCCCAGGCGCATCGAAGCCGCCCGCGCCAAGGGCGAGTTCGTCGCCGGCAACCACAACCCCTATTTCTGGCCCGACCCCGAGCCCGCGATCCGCACGGGCGTGGAAGCCATGACCCTGGTGGTGCTGAACGCGCTGCAGCCCTGACGCAACGGCCCTGACTCGCCTATATCTGCCGCCATGCCGACCGACGTCATTTCCGAAACGCCCCTGAAGGGCGCCGCCCTGATCAAGGACGAGGTCACGCGGCTGCCCGACGCGCCCGGCGTCTACCGCATGATCGGTGAGGCCGACGAGGTGCTGTACGTCGGCAAGGCCAAGAGCCTGAAGAAGCGGGTGATCCAGTACGCCCAGGGCCGCTTCCACACCCAGCGCATCGCCCACATGGTCGACCTGACCCGGTCGATGGTGTTCGTCACCACCCGCACCGAAACCGACGCCCTGCTGCTCGAGATCAACCTGATCAAGCAGATGAAGCCCCGGTTCAACGTGCTGCTGCGCGACGACAAGAGCTTCCCCGAGATCGTCATCCGCCGCGAACACCCGGCCGCCCAGCTGCGCAAGCACCGGGGGGCGCACACCATCAAGGGCGACTATTTCGGGCCGTTCGCCTCGGCCCATTCGGTGACCCGGACGCTCAACACCCTGCAGAAGGCGTTCCTGCTGCGGTC
The DNA here is from genome assembly GCA_036279815.1 of Phenylobacterium sp. Lineage (GTDB taxonomy): Bacteria > Pseudomonadota > Alphaproteobacteria > Caulobacterales > Caulobacteraceae > Phenylobacterium. The sequence goes on from DASUIJ010000423.1 coordinate 698, forward strand.
CTGCTCGGACAGCGTCTATGAGAGCCGCACCCGGCCCTGCATGCTGCACCAGATCAAGCGCTGCTCGGCCCCCTGCACCGGGCTGATCGGGCTGGAGGACTACGCCGCCCTGGTCGAGCAGGCCGAGGACTTCCTGCGCGGCAAGAGCCGGGCGGTGATGACCACGCTGTCGGCGGAGATGCAGGCCGCTTCCGACGAGATGGAGTTCGAGCGCGCCGCGCGGCTGCGCGACCGGATCCGGGCCCTGGCCTCCGTCGCCCAGGAGACCCAGATCAATCCGGAGACCACGGAGGAGGCCGACGTCTTCGCGCTCCACGCCGAGGGGGGCCAGGCCTGCGTGCAGGTGTTCTTCTTCCGCGCCGGTCAGAACTGGGGCAACCGCGCCTACTTCCCCCGGGTCGACAAGTCCGACGACGACGCCGAGGTGATGAGCGCCTTCCTGGGCCAGTTCTACGACGACAAGCCGATCCCGCGCCTGGTGCTGACCAGCGTGGAGCCCAACGACCGCACGCTGCTGGCCGAGGCGTTCTCCATGAAGGCCGGGCGCAAGGTGGAGATCGCCAGGCCGATCAAGGGCGAGAAACGGCAGCTGGTGGTCCAGGCCCTGACCAACGCCCGCGAGGCCCTGGGCCGCAGGATGGCCGAGGGCTCGGCCCAGTCGAAGCTGCTGGCCGGGGTGGCCGAGGCCTTCGGGCTGGAGGCCCCGCCCGAACGCATCGAGGTCTACGACAACAGCCACATCATGGGGACCAACGCGGTCGGCGGCATGATCGTGGCCGGGCCCGACGGATTCCAGAAAAGCCAGTACCGCAAGTTCAACATCCGCGACGCCGAACTCACCCCCGGCGACGACTACGGCATGATGAAGGAAGTGCTGCGCCGACGCTTCGCCCGGCTGGTCAAGGAGGAGGAGGCCGGCGACGGCGCGCCGCGCCCGGACCTGATCCTGCTGGACGGCGGCGCCGGCCAGCTGGCCGCCGCCCTGGAGATCGCCGAGGACCTGGGGGTGGACGACATCGCCCTGGTGGGGGTGGCCAAGGGGCCCGACCGCGACGCCGGGCTGGAGCGGTTCTTCATCCCCGGCAAGACGCCCTTCATGCTCGAGCCGAAATCGCCGGTGCTCTACTACCTGCAGCGCCTGCGCGACGAGGCCCACCGGTTCGCCATCGGCAGCCACCGCACCCGGCGCAGCATGGACATGAAGAAGAACCCCCTGGACGAGATCGACGGCGTGGGGCCGGGCCGCAAGCGCGCCCTGCTGCACGCCTTCGGCTCCGCGCGCGGGGTCTCCAGGGCCTCGGTGGACGACCTCGCCAAGGTGGAGGGCGTGAACCAGGCGCTGGCCCAGCGCATTCATGATTTCTTCCGCAAGAGCTAGGGCCCGGCCATGTCGCTTCGAATCCTGATCGCCGCCCTGGCGCTGGCGGCGCCCGTCGCGGCCCGGGCCAGCACCGACGCGGCCTGGTCCGAATTCCGCGCCGACGTCGCCGCCAGATGCCTGGCCCAGGCCAGGACCGAGGGCATGAAGGCGCCGCGGACGGTGGTGCATCCCTGGGGAACCCCCGCCCACGGCGTGGCCGTGCTGATCGAGGGGGCGGACAAGCGCATCTGCGTCTATGACAAGCAGACGAAGACGGCCGAACTGACCCCGGCCACCTGAGCGTGCGAGGAGCGACCATGAAGGCCCTGCCCAATATCCTGTCGGCCGGCCGCCTGGTCCTGACCCTGTTGATGTTCTTCGCCCTGGCCGCCGCCGCCGGGGGCGTCCCCTATCTCAGCGAGCGGCTGTCGCCGGAGATGCAGTTCGCCCTGCAGCGCTGGGCCTTCTGGGCGTTCGTCGTGGCCGCCGTCACCGACTTCTTCGACGGCTGGCTGGCGCGCAGGCTGGACGCGGTGACCGTGTGGGGCGCGATCCTCGACCCCATCGGCGACAAGGTCCTGGTCTGCGGCGCGGTGCTGGGCCTGATGGCGCTGGGCCCCCAGCCGATGGTGGTGCTGCCGTCCGGCCTCATCCTGTTCCGCGAATTCACCGTCAGCGCGCTGCGCGAGGTCGGCGCGGGCAAGGGGATCAAGCTGCCCGT
>DASUIJ010000424.1:0-7484 GCA_036279815.1 Phenylobacterium sp.
TAGGACTCTCCTGGCTGGCGGAGCCTTCCCATGTCCGAGGACCGACCCGATCTGACCGCCTATGTGCTGGTCTATGACGGCGAGAACGGCGTGCGCATGACGCGGGCCGACGCCGTGCCGGCAAGCCTGTCGATGGAACGGAGACTGGGCTGGGAGCCTTGGGAGCCCTGGACGGCCTCGGACGTCGAGTTCGAGCTCGAGGCCGAGCCGCCTGCGCCGCCCCGCCGTCGGGGCCGCGTCCTGTCCGGCGTCGCCGGCCTCTGCGTCCTGGGGCTGGCCCTGGGCATGACTCTGCGGTCCCCGTCGCCGGACCCGCCGGCCCGGATCGCGTCCGCACTTCCCGAGGCCAGTCCGCCGCCGTCACCCGCCGCCCGCCCGGCTCCGGTCGAGCGCCCCAAGGCCTCCGCCCCGCGGGCCCCCGCCAAGGCGAAAGGCCAGGTCGCCAGGCGCGCCGCCCCGTCCCCGCCGCGTCGCCAGGCCGCCGTCGCCTCGCGGCGCGCCCGCCTGGCGTCCGTCGCCCACCGTTCCGCGCCGGCCGCGAAGCACCTTCGCGTCGCCGCGGCCCTGGCGGACGATGGTTCGGTCGCCGCCGCGTCCGGTCCCGGCTTCGAGCGGAGCCTGGTCGACTGCGCCCGCGCCTTCTCGCGCGCCCAGAGGGTCGTCTGCGGCGACCCCTCGCTCACGGACGCCGACCGGCGCCTGGATCACGCGCTACAGGCCGCCGCCCGCGCGGGCGCGCCGCCCGAGCAACTCCAGGCGCAACAGGAGGTCTGGCGGACCCGCCGCGACCTGGCCGCGCGGGAGTCGCGCCGCGAGGTGGCGCGCGTCTACGAGGAGCGGATCGAGGAACTCGAGGCGATCGGGTCCGAACCGCCCGACTAAGGCCTATTGCGCCGTGGGCGTGGCGGCGGCCGCCGCCGGCGGCGTCGCCAGTTTGCCCACCGAGGCCAGTCCCACCGGAAGCAGGCCCTTGCTCTGGCCGGCCACGAACAGCTGCACGGCGTTGGGCTCGATCACCTCGACCGTCAGGCCCTTCAGCATCGGGGCGCGATAGGCTTCGCCGGCCGCGAGCTGGCGGGCGAAATAGGGCGATCCGTCAGGGCCGCGGGCGATCAGCGAGGTCGACTTGCGCGCCTGGAACACCACCTGCGAGGCGTCGGCGGCCGCGCCATAGACCTGGCCCTGCGGGATGAAGGCGGCGGGCAGGGGCGCGGCGTCGGCGGCCGGCTGGGTCGCGGCGGCCAGACCGCCGCCGGCCGCCTTGGCCGCCTTGGCCGCATCCACGCCGCCGGCGGCGATGGCGGCTTCCAGTCCGGGCGTCTCGTAGGGCGGCGGAGTGGTCGATTCCACGGGGGCGGGCAGGGGCGCGCCCAGGTTCACCGGGCCATGGGAGATGGGGGCCGTCGCGGCGGTGGTCTGCGGGGCCGTCGACGGCGGCGGCGCGCGCTCGCTCATGGCGCGCTGGGCGATGTTCCACAGCACGATGGCGCCGACCATCAGCACGGCGACCACCACCAGGGCCACGATCCGCGGATCGCCCTGGTGCTGCACGCCCACCGGGGCGCGCAGGCTTTCGTCGTGGACCGGCTCGTCGGCCTTGAAGCGTTCCACCGCCGCTTCGCCGTCCAGGCCCAGCGCGTTCGCATAGGCGCGCACGTAGCCGACGGTGAAGGGGCGGGAAGGAAGTTCCTCCAGCCGCATCTCCTCGATGGCGGCCAGGTAGCTGCGGCGGATTCGGGTCCGGTCGGACAGGTCCTCCAGGGACATCCGCCGGAATTCGCGAACAGTCTTCAGGGCCGCGCCAATATCGGGGCCGATGTCGAGGCTGGGCGTGAGAGATTCGGGCGCTGCCGACTCGCGGTCCCAGTCGCCGCCCAAATGCAGATTTGTAACCCCGCTAGTATCCAGCGGCATGGCTACCTTACCCCCGACATTCTGTCGCGATCAGACGCTATGATCGCGCCAACAAACCTCGCGGTTGCGAGATTATTACTGTTTTGTGGGTATCACGCTAATGTACGGAAATCAATGCGATATTTCGCCTCTCAGGTTAACATGACCCTACCCGCGCTACAATTTTTTGGCGAAGCTTCAGCGTAGGACACGCGGGCGCGAAACGGCGCGCGTCCGACCCCGGTGGATCGGGCCGGGCGGCTGTCAGATCGCCAGGTAGAGCTTTCGCGCCAGGGTCTCGATTTCGCCGCGCACCGACCCGGCGCCGCTCCTGACCAGGGCCGCGACGCCCCGGCGGGCGGCCTCGCGGTCGCAGGACAGAACCATCTGCTTCACCGGCCCGATTCCCGCCGGCGGCATGGACAGTCCCTCGAAGCCCAGCGCCACCAGGACGAAGGCTTCCAGCGGCTTTCCCGCCATCTCGCCGCACACCGAGACCGGGGTGCCGGTCTCCGCGCAGGCCTGCTGGATCGCCTGCAGGGCCCGAAGCGCCGGCGGCGACAGGAAATCGTAGCGGTCCGACACCCGCGGGTTCCCCCGATCGGCGGCGAACAGGTACTGCATCAGGTCGTTGGTCCCGACGCTGACGAAATCGGTCATCGGCAGCAGGGCGTCGAGGTGCCAGATCAGCGAGGGCGCTTCGATCATCGCGCCGACATCCAGGCGCGACGGCGCCGGACGGCCCCGCCGCTGGGCCCAGGCCACCTCGTGGTCCACCAGGGCGCGGGCGGCGCGGAACTCGTCCACATTGGCCACCAGCGGGAACATGATCTTCAGCGGACGCCCGCGCGACGCCGCGATCAGAGCGCGCAGCTGCAGCCTCAGCAGGGCGGGCCGGTCCAGGCCCATGCGGATCGCCCGCCAGCCCAGCGCCGGATTGTCCTCCCGCTCGGCCTCCAGATAGGGCAGCACCTTGTCGCCGCCGAGGTCCAGGGTGCGGAAGGTCACCGGGCGGTCGCCGGCGGCGTCCATCACCCGGCCGTAGAGCGCCGTCTGGGCGTTGAAGCGCGGCATCTCCTCCGCGACCATGAACTGGAACTCGGTGCGGAACAGGCCGATGCCCTCCGCCCCGGTCTCGCCCAGGATGTCCAGGTCGACGTCCAGGCCGGCGTTCATCAGCAGGGTGATCTTCGCCCCGTCGCGGGTGAAGGCCGGGGTGTCGCGCAGCTTGGCGAACTCGGCGCGCCGCTGCAGGCGCACTTCCAGGCGGGCCTGCAGGGCCTTCACCACATCGACCCGGGGCCGCAGATAGGCCTCGCCGGTCTCGGCGTCGACGATCACCGGATCGCCCTCGGAAACCTTGTCCCGCAGCCCGGCCAGCCGGCCGACGCAGGGAATATCCAGCGCCTTGGCGACGATCGAGGCGTGGCTCGCCGCCGAGCCTTCCTCCAGCAGCAGGCCCTTCAGCTTGGTGCGGTCGTATTCCAGCAGGTCGGCGGGGCCCAGGTTGCGGGCGATCAGGATGGCGTTGTCGGGCAGTTCGCGGGCGATGTGCCCATTGCCGGACAGATGGCGCAGCAGCCGGTCGGCCAGGTCCTCGAAGTCGTGCAGCCGCTCGCGCAGATAGGGGTCGCGGGCCTGGCCCAGCCGGGCCCGGTGCTCCGAGCGCACCCGCTCCACCGCCGCCTCGGCCGTCAGGCCGTTGCGCACCGCGTCCTCCAGGCTGCGGTTCCAGCCGCGGTCGTGGGCGAACATCCGATAGGTGTCGAGCACCTCGTAGGAGGCGTCGACCAGACCGTGCTGGCCGTCCAGCATCTGGTCGATCTGCGCCTGCAGCGAGGCGACGGCGGTCTTCAGCCGCGCGTCCTCGGCCATCACGTCCTCGGCCAGCAGCTGCGAGGGCGCCACCGGCGGCTCGTGGAGCACCGCCACGCCCAGCGCCAGGCCGTCGGCGAACTTGGCCCCCTTCAGCCGCTCGGGCTTGGTGGGGGCGATGTCCATGCCCTTGAGCTGGCCTTCGGCGGCGATCTCGCTGCCGGCCACCATCTCGGCCAGCACCATGGCGACGATCTGCAGGTCCTCGACCTCGTCGTCGGAATAGATCCGCTCGGTGCGGTTCTGCACCACCAGCACCCCGATGGCCCGGCCGCCGCGCAGCACGGGCACGCCCATGAAGGCGTGGAAGGGGTCTTCGCCGGTCTCAGGCCGGTAGGAGAAGGCCGGGTGGTTCGGCGCGTCGGACAGGTTCAGCGGCCGTCCCAGCCGCATGATCTCGCCCACCAGGCCCTCGCCCGGCTTCAGCCGCGTGACGTGCACGGCCACGGGGTCCAGGCCTTCGGTGGCGAACAGTTCCAGGTCGCCGACCTCGCGGCGCATGTAGAGCGAGCAGACCTCGGCCACCATCGAGCGCGCGATGATCCGCACCACCATGTCCAGGCGCGCCTGGGCGGGTCCGCCCGAGGCCAGGGCCTCGCGGATCTGCTTCAGGAGGCTCCGCTGTCCGCGGATGCCCATGGCCGGTGATGGCATCAAGTCGCCCGTCTCCTCTCCCGCGCGCCTCCGGGGAGGCGACGCCACAGCTCTTCGAGCTTGTCGATTTCCGCCGCTACGCCCGCGGGCCGCAACCGGAAATGTCATTGCGGCAGCCTCTAGCAGCTTTGATCGACGGAACGGAGACGGAAATGCGTCGTCTCCGCGCACGGTTGGTTACATGTGCAACAAGCAGGCGGGTCCCGGGACGGAGGTGCGCGGTCACGCCACGGCTTCCGCCCACCAGCTCGCATAGACCCCTTCGTGGGTCTGCTCGATCAGCCGGAATCCGGCTTCCTCGACCATCCGGGTGACGACCCAGCCGAAGGTCGAATGTTCCTCGCGCACGTGGCAGGCCACGTCCTCGCGGACGTAGCCGGACTCCCGGGTCATCCAGCCGATCCAGCTCTCCACCGCGCGGGGCAGGGCGTCGGGCGGGCCGTTGAACGCCACGTCCCTGATGTAGATCCGGCCGCCCGGCTTCAGCGCGTCGCGCATCCGGGTCAGGGCCACCGCCTTCCACATGTCCGGCAGGTGATGCAGGGCGAACTTGCTGACGATCAGGTCGAGATCGCCGGAGGCGGCGAAGGTGAGGAACCCGGCCCGCTCGAAGGCGATGTTGGCGACGCCCAGCGCCGCTCCGCGCTCGCGGGCGCGGGCCAGCATGGCGGCGGAGATGTCGATGGCGCGCACCGACCGGGCCAGGGTCGCGCCCTGGCAGGCCAGGAGGCCCGTGCCGCAGCCGATGTCGGCCATGGCCGTCTCGCGGGTGACGCCCAGGCGCTGAAGCAGGGCGCGGTCATCCTGCGCCGAGCCCCTCTGCCGGTCGTCATAGGTCGCCACCTCATGGGCGTCGTCGAAGTCGAGGCCGACCTGCTTGAGGTCGTCGTACCACCAGTCGGGTTGGGTCATCGGGGTCTCCATCTGCGGGGTCTGCGCGGACGGAGAAGGGCTCACCGATCCATCCGCGCGTGGCGGGGATCGGGTGGGCGGAGGGACGTGATCAGTCTCGCATGCGCCGGCCGAACCCCGTGAAGGGTGCGGCTACGTTCCGGGCCTGGGCGAGGTTGCGGATCATGACCCTGTCACCCTAGCTTGGCCCTGGAGGTTCGCCAAGCGCGGTGCGCGGCGGCGATCTAGGCGGGCGTGACCCGGTAGGCGCAGCGGCGCGCCCCGGCCAGCAGGTGCTCGACGCGGACCACCTGGGCGGGGGCCAGCAGCTTTTCGAACAGCGCCAGCTCGGAGCGGCAGAATCCCTGGCAGGCGGTGGCGGCGGCGCAGATCGGGCAGTGGTTCTCGACCAGCAGGTAGCCGCCCTGCGGTTCGGCCCGCCACTCGGCCATGTAGCCCTCGTCGCTGCGGATCCGGACCAGCCGGTCGAGGCGGGTTTCCAGCTTGCGGTCGCGTCCGAGCGCCTGCCGGTAGGCGCGCTCGGTCGCCCGCTCGCGCCGCGCCACCAGCCGCTCCAGGCCTTTGGCCCCGAACTCCTCGCGCACCGCCTCGATCAGCTCCACGGTCATCTGGGCGTGGGTGTCGGGGAACCGCTGGTGCCCGGCGTCGCTCAGCGACCAGGTCCGCTTGGGCCGCCCGACGCCGGTCCGCTGGGCGGCATGGGCGACAAGGCCCTGCTCGGCCAGCTTCTCCAGCTGCACCCGCGCCGCCTGCCGGCTGACGCCCAGCCGTTCGGCCACCCCCAGGGTGGTCCCCGGCCCTCGGGTCTTCAGCAACAGCAGGATGTCGTCGGCGGGGGTCTTCATTTGACAATCTAATGATTGCAAAATATCCCCACCCCCGCAACCTTTCCCGAAATCGAACGAACCCATGCCGCCCCCCCGCCAAGGAAGCTGGACCGACGTCCTGGCCGAGGGCCGCCTCGCCCGCTTCGTCCTGATCTGCCTCGGCGTCTGGCTGAACGCCGCCGACAGCCTGGTCACCGCCACCATCATGCCCAGCGTCGGCAAGGCGCTGGGGGGCTACGCCTACTTCGGCTGGGCGACGGCGGGCTACCTGCTGGGCTCGGTGATGGCCGGGGCCAGCTCCGGCCTGCTGGCCCGGCGCTTCGGCCTGCGCCGCGCCACCGCCGCCGCCGCCGTGCTCTACGCCGCCGGCTGCGTGATGAGCGCCGCCGGCCCGGACATGACCACCTTCCTGATCGGCCGGGTGCTGCAGGGGATCGGCGGCGGCTGGGTCGTGGGCTTCTGCTCGGTCGCCATCGGCCTGATGTTCCCCGACCGCACCCTGCCCAAGGTCTACGCCGCCACCACCGCCGTCTGGGGGGTGGCCAGCCTGCTGGGACCGCTGATCGGCGGCGTCTTCGCCGACGCCGGGATCTGGCGCTGGGTCTTCTGGTCCTTCGCCATCCAGGGGCTGGCGGTCGCCGCCGCGGCCTTCGTGATGCTGCCCAAGGGCGAGGACGGGGAGGCCGGAGCGGGCATCGCCTGGCCCCAGCTCGGGCTGATCGCCCTGGGCGTCGCCGCCATCGGCGCGGCCGACGTGGCCGGCGGCTTCGGTCCCTCCACGGCCCTGACCCTGGTCGGGGTCGCCCTGCTGGTCGGCATGGTCTGGTTCGACGAGCGCGCCGCCGTTCGCCTGCTGCCCCAGGGCTCCTCCGACCTGCGCGCCATTCCTGGCCAGGCCTACGCCGCCATGTTCCTGATGACCGCCGCCTCCATGGGTTACTCGGTCTACGGCCCGGCCATCCTGCAGACCCTGGCGGGCATGAAGGCGCTGACCGCCGGCTACGTGGTGGCGCTGGAGGCTTTGGCCTGGACGGTCGCGGGCCTGATCGTCGCCCACCTGACCGGCGCCTGGCCCGGCCGGATGATCCGGCTGGGCGGGCTCTTCGCCGTGGCCGGCGTGGGCTTGAGCGTCCTGACCTTTCCGACCGGGTCCATCTGGGGCGTCGCCGTCGCCGGCGTCTTCATGGGCGCGGGCTTCGGCCTGGCCTGGGCCTTCATGAGCCAGCGCCTGCTGGCCAGCCTGTCCACGGAGGACCGGGCCATCGGGGCGGCCGGGATCACCACCGTCCGCCTCACCGGCTCGGCCGCGGGCGCCGCCGTCGC